>JANPDC010000132.1:0-10551 GCA_031431275.1 Bacteroidota bacterium | reverse complement strand
CTTATTGCCCGTCGAGTTCGCGAATTAAATATATTCTGCGAAATTTTTCCATTCGATAAAATCCCTTCGGATTTATCCAGTTATAAAGCTGTAATTCTTGGTGGAAGCCCATTTTCGGTTCGTTCCGAGGAAGCTTTGCATCCAGATTTATCACAAATTCGAGGCAAATTGCCATTGCTGGCCGTATGCTATGGAGCTCAATATTTAGCTCATTTTTCTGGTGGAGAAGTAGCCGCATCGAATACTCGTGAATATGGTCGCGCGAATTTGACTTATATTAAAGAAAATGAAACCTTCTTTGAGAATGTAAATCTCAATTCACAAGTTTGGATGTCTCATTCCGATTCAATTAAAACACTACCAACAAATGGAGTGAGACTGGCAAGCACTCATGACGTAGAAAATGCAGCATATAGAATTGAAGGTGAAACTACTTTCGCAATTCAATTTCATCCGGAAGTTTATCACTCCACAGATGGAAAACAATTACTAGAAAATTTTTTAGTTAAAATTGCTCAAGTCCCTCAAAATTTCACACCAAATGCTTTTGTCGATGACATGGTTGCTGAACTCAAAGAAAAATTACAAGACGACAAAGTCGTTTTAGGACTTTCTGGAGGAGTAGATTCAACAGTTGCAGCAGTTTTATTGCATCAAGCCATCGGGAAAAACCTTTATTGCATTTTTGTAAATAATGGTTTATTGCGCAAAAATGAGTTTCAAAGTGTTTTGAACCAATATAAAGGCATGGGACTGAATGTTAAAGGCGTTGATGCTGGCGATCGTTTTCTTTCGGAGTTAGCCGGAATATCAGACCCTGAAACTAAACGTAAAACAATTGGTCGGGTTTTTATAGAAGTTTTCGATGATGAGTCTAAAATTATTCAAGACGTAAAATGGTTGGCTCAAGGTACAATTTATCCAGATGTAATTGAGTCGGTATCAGTGAAAGGTCCAAGTGCAACCATCAAATCGCATCATAATGTTGGTGGTTTGCCAGATTATATGAAATTGAAAATTGTAGAACCATTGAGAATGCTTTTTAAAGATGAAGTTCGTAGAGTAGGAGCATCCCTAGGCATTGATGCTGAATTATTAGGTCGTCATCCGTTTCCTGGACCTGGACTTTCAATAAGAATTTTAGGAGATATTACACCAGAGAAAGTTCGTATTTTGCAGGATGTAGATTCAGTTTTTATTAATGGTCTCAAAGAATGGAATTTGTACGACAAAGTTTGGCAAGCAGGTGCAATTTTGCTTCCAGTAAATAGCGTTGGTGTAATGGGTGATGAGCGAACCTATGAAAAAGTTGTTGCGCTGCGGGCAGTTGAATCAACAGACGGAATGACAGCAGATTGGGTTCACTTGCCATACGATTTTTTGATGAAAATTTCAAATGAAATAATAAATAAAGTAAAAGGAGTTAATCGTGTGGTATATGATATTAGTTCAAAGCCACCAGCAACCATAGAGTGGGAATAAATCGTTTAACTGAGTTAGGTTTTTAGTGTTCAGTTATTTTATTGAAATCAAAAAATTATGAAAAAAATTATAATTATTTTTACTCTTTTGAGTATCTGTTTTGTTAATGCCCAAAAAGCATCAGAACATATTGTTTTAGAAAAAGAAACAATGTATGGCATATCAAAAAAATACAATGTTTCTGTCGAAGATATTCAAAATGAGAACAAGGAATTGCTTTCACAAGGTTTAAAAATTGGGCAAACTTTAAAAATTCCTTCCAAGAAAAATATTTTGCAAGTAGCAAAACCAGTTTATAATTCTGATAACAGTAAATATTCAGACAATGTTCATTTGGTACAACCAAAAGAATCTTTATTTAGCATAGCCAGAATGTTAGATGTGTCGGTTCAAGACTTGTCAGATTTGAATTCAATTATTTTAAAAAACGGTCTTCAAATCGGAACAAATTTAGTTATTCCAAACAAAAAGAAAACTCTTGATGGCAGAACGAGAGTAATCAATACTGAAACCATTTTTCATATAGTCGAAGCCAAAGAAACAAAGTATTCCATTGCAAAAAAATATGGAATAACTATCGAACAATTAGAGGCACAAAACCCTGAAATTATTACCAATTTAGTCGAAGGAAATAGATTAGCAATCAATGTAACTGGCATAAAACCCAAAAATGATAAAGAGGAACTCATGATTGCATTGGCTGAAAAGCAAGTGGCTATTGAAAAAAGTAAAGCAAAATCTAGCGAAGTTCAAGAATTACAAGATAAATTAGTGGTTCAAAAAGAAATGAATCAAAAAGTCATCAAAATCAATAGATTGAAAATGGATTTGAATGATTTTGATAATAGAAATATTACTTCGGCTGAAAAACTAAAATTGGTATTAGAAGCCAACAAGAGCGTTCAAGAAATTTTGATTTCAAAATTAGATTCTTTACTTTATAATATGACTGAGGATTTATCAAAACTCAAAAAAACAGAAATTGTTGATTTAGAAGAATCGAAAAAATTAGAAAAATCTTCTTATGAAAGTATTGGAAAAACCGATGATTTATTATTACAATTAAAAAGAGATTTGGCTGATAACAGAAAAACATATTCGGGTTTGATGAATAAAGTACAAAGAGTTGCTATCGAAGAACACCAAGTATATAAGAACAAAGCAAAAGAAAATCAAAGAAATCAAAATTCAGGCAAATCAGTTGGAGATAATCTAGTTGATGAAATGTATAAAATTCAATCAGATCAAGAAAAAAATGATAAAAAAAATGCTTTGTTGTTTTCTAAAATAGATTCAGTTGGAAAGTTGAAGAAAGTCGAATTAAAAAGACACATTCAAAAGGCAAGTTTTTATAGTGCTGAATCAAGAACTTTTGATGATAAAATGGCAATTTTAAAATTAAAACGTCATCAAAAAAAGATTCTTGAAAACAAACAAAATTTAAATGTAATTGATACAAAAATCGCCACATCAGAAGAGATCAAAAAAGCAGTTGCAAATCAAAATTATGATTCAACTAAAAAAATTGAAATAGAAATTTTGAAAAATCTAAAAGAGGTTAAAGATGGATTTTATTTAGTTGTTGAAGAATTTACTGATGCAATTCCAAGAGATAAATTCATACTAAAAATGATGGATCAAGGTCAAGTAAACACCAGTTTTTTATACAATCCAAATAAACTTTCTTACTATGTTTATTCTAAATATTTTACACGTTTAGATCAAGTAACCTATGAGTACAAGTCAAAAGAGTCAAAGCCAATGTTTGAAAAAATATTTATCTTGCAAGTAATTAAAGAATAAACAAATTCAAAATAGACGAATTGATTCATTTTTTCGTTATAAAAAAAACAAAAACAAAATGAAATATTTTTCGATCATATTTTTATTTCTATGTTTAACAGGATTTTCTCAAGAAAAAATCACTAAACATACTGTGCTTCAAGGTGAAACAGTTTCACAAATTGCAAAAAAATACAAAGTTTCT
The DNA here is from genome assembly GCA_031431275.1 of Bacteroidota bacterium. Taxonomy (GTDB): domain Bacteria; phylum Bacteroidota; class Bacteroidia; order Flavobacteriales; family Flavobacteriaceae; genus Flavobacterium. The sequence continues at coordinate 7,082 of JANPDC010000132.1, read as the reverse complement.
GAAGAGGCAATTTTTAAGTTGAATCCAGAAGCAAAAAGTGGATTGAAACTTAATTCAATTCTAAAAATACCAAATTCAACTTTAGTTTCCTCTGAAAAAAAATCTGAAAAAAAAACAGAAGAAGTTTCTCAATCGTCTCACAAAGTGGAAACAAAAGAAACAGTTTACGGAATTGCTAAAAAATATGATTTGAGTGTTTCTGATTTAATCAAAGCAAATCCTTCTGTTGAAACCGATGGTTTAAAAGTGGGTCAAACAATAGTTATTCCATCAAAAAAGTGGCTTAAATCTAACAGTGAAAAAGTTACAAAAACAGAAAAACCAAAGTCAAAAGAAGAAACTGTTTTTCATGAAGTTATAGCAAAAGATTCAAAATATTCAATTGCTAAAAAATACAATCTCACGGTAGAACAACTAGAAAAGCAAAATCCAGACTTGACAGACAATTTGCAGATAGGATACAAAGTATACATAAGTGGTAAAAAACCAGCAAAAGTTGCTGTCAGAACTGTTACATCAGACGAAATAAAAGTGGTTAGTGAAACCAAAACAACGACTATTGGGCAAGAAGGTAAACTTTCAAAAAATACTGAATATGTGAATTATGAAGTAAAACCAAAAGAAACTTTGTACAGTTTAGCAAGAATGTTTTCAATGAGTCAAGATAATCTCATTGCTTTGAATCCAGATTTAAAAAATGGAGTTTTAGAAAAAATGATTCTAAAAGTTCCATCAACAACTTCTTTAAAACCTGAAGTCAAAAAAGAAAAGTCTGATTTGGGTCGATTTGTAAAAAATGGAGAAAAGAAACAATTAGCATTGTTATTACCTTTTAATTTATCTAAAATTGAAGGCGATACGATCAATTCACAACAACAACGCATCAAAAAAGATGCTTTTTTAAACATGACATTAGATTTTTATTCTGGTGCATTAGTTGCAATTGATTCTGCAAGAACTTTGGGTTTAAATATCGATGTTAAAATTTTAGATTCAAAAGAAACTAAAACAAGTTCTAATATTGAAAGTTTGGTTAGTCAAAATAATTTGCAAAATTTCAATGCAGTTGTTGGGCCGTTTTATCAAGTTCATTCAGACAAATTAGCCAGTTTGCTAGAATCAAATAATGTTCCGGTAATCTCACCATTATCAAAAGATGCTGGAAAATCATATAAAAACATGTATTCAACTATGTCTACTGGCGATTATGTCAAAGATGCCATGTTTGATTATATGCATGATAAATCTGGAAATATAGTAGCCGTTGTTGATGTAAAAAAATTATCAATAAAACAATATATACTTGAAAATCATAAAGATGTAAAATTTGCTACTTTAGATGATAAAGGCAATTTACAAGCAGAAAGTCTTAAGGCACTTCTGGTAAAAGACAAGATAAATTATGTGATATTAGCATCAGAAAGAACAGGAATGATTTTTTCAACTACAAACGTTTTGCTAAGTGCACTCAAAGATTATCAAATTAGATTAGTAATTTTAGAACCAAATGAAACTCTAGATTATGAAGAAGTCGCTCTTTCGCGATTGACAAAATTAAAATTGACTTATCCTTCTTTAATTAGAGAAAATGAGTCGCAAGGTGCTAAAAATTTCGAAAATACTTATAAAAGAAAAAATAAAATCCAACCAAATCAATATGCGGCTCGTGGATTTGATATTACTTTTGATACCATGATGCGTCTTTCACAAAACAAGACTTTCGAGGAAACCATTAACGGATCTGCAACAGAACAAGTTGAAAGTAAATTCGATTATGAAAAGAAACTCACAGGTGGCTACATCAATAAAGGTATTTTTATATTACAGTATAACAGCGATTTAACAATTACAGAAGCAGAATAATGACATCAAAAGTAACCTATTTAGGCGATTTACGTACCTCTTCAGAACACATTCAATCAGGAACAATCATACTTTCTGATCCACCAGTGGACAACAACGGTAGAGGAGAGGCATTCTCGCCAACTGACTTGCTAGCCAATGCGTTAGGAAGTTGTATGATGACCATAATGGCTATAAAAGCAAGAGATTTGAATGTAGATTTGATTGATTCTACTGTCGAGGTTTCAAAATTTATGCAATCAGAACCACGAAAAGTTTCAAGAATTGGAATCGTCATGAACATGAATTGTGAAGTTGATAATAAAACTAAAATAATTCTGGAACGAACCGCCATGAGTTGTCCAGTTTTATTGAGCCTAAACCCAGATATTGAGAAAGATATTGTTATAAATTGGAGATAGAGAGAATTAGTTAAAGTTAAATACCATATTTACAGTTTTAGAACTAACTTTAAGTTTTTACGAAAACCCAATTGCGCCAAACCGCTTTTAGTGGCTGTTTTTTTTATTTTCCTTTTATGAATTCTATAAAATCATTTCCAAAATCTAAAACTTTAATTGCTGGCGCACCTTCATCGGTTGAATATCCACTACGACTATGATAATCTGAAAAATCTCCACTTACTTTTATTAATGACTGAATTTCTAGATCAATTACACACTTTCTAAAGTAAAATTTATCAATAATTTCTTTTTCGGAATATTTTTCGTGTAATTCAGGAAATCCTTCTATATTTTCATTTATGTAGTTTTCATTTTTAACAATAAAGTTTAAAATCTTTAAATGAGTTGGAGTTATTTCTTCTATAACTTTTAAGAATGAAAATTTCTTGTCATATTCAGTTGAACTATCTAAAAAGAAATTCTCAATTGTATTTTTTAGTATTTTCAGTTTTTCGTTTTGATGAGTTTTAAATGCAATTTGAGAACTTTCGAGTATAAATGAAATAAATTCTTCATTTTCCTTTAAACTTGCAATTAGCCCAACATTTTTAGTTTCTAAATCATTAAGTTTTTCAACAACAATATTCATCCAAATTTCTCTACGTTTTGAAATTGGTTCGGCAATTATTAATCCAAAAGTTTCTGCAATTATACTTCCAGCAACCGGTATTCCACCAATTCCGCCTTTTACAAGTTTGTAAATTATATCTTTATTGTTTTCTTTAGGAATTATTAATTCATTCATATTTTCTTTTTTGTGCGTTTTTTAGGTAAAATAGCCACTAATGTCTCGTGGCTTGGCGTCAGTTAGGAATTTAGTTAACCAAATGTATAAATTAAAGACCGAACTTCCAAGTACAAAATCAACTTTAAAGTTTGCTTAAAACCCCAATTGCGCCAAACTGCTGTTGGCGGTAGTTTTTTATTTAATTTCGTTAAATTCTTCAATAAACTTGCTTAACTTTTCATTATTAAATTCAAAATTCTCTTTAATTACGTTGCTATTTACTAATCCAAAAATAATGCCGTTTCGACCAATCATTTTTTTGTTACTAAATTTTTTGTTAATTTCAACAAAAGTTACAACGCATTCAAATTCATCATTCAAATTTTTTTCAACTTTTCCAGTTATCAATTCTTTTTGATTTAAGTCAAGTATTTTAAATTCATTTCCTTCGCGAACATAGTTGTAACAATTTACATTATTTAAAATGATTTTTTCTTTATCAAAACTTACAGCAGTTATTACTCTATCATTACTAAAGTTTTGTGCGTTAATTTTAAAAATTCCAGCAGCAAATATTACTATGCAAATTATTAATTTTCTCATTTTTTATGAATTTAGTTTTTATTATTTTTAATTGAATTCTACTTTTTTCGCGAAAATTACCGCTAACATCTCGCGGCTTGGCGTCAGTTGAGGATTTGGTTAGCCAAATTTATTGACTTAAGACTGAACTTCCAAGTACAAAACCAACTTTAAAGTTTGCCTAAAACCCCAATTGCGCCAAACCGCTGTTGTGCGTTCGCTTTATTCTTCAAGTTAATATAGTTCTTTTCCACTTTTAATTTTAATGATTTTACCTTTTTTATCTTTTAAAAATTTAATTTTATTTACATTTATATTTTCTATAATATCTGTTTCGTTAAATAAATGATTTTTATCTATACCGTATTTGTACTCTCCTTTTAAGATTTTAAATGTTTTTGTGTCTGCTTTTTCTAATTTTGAAATTTGCATTCCGCCACTTACTGGTCGAAAATAATAAACGTTTCTTTTGTCCTTTGCATACCATCCATCTAATTCAACAAAACTTGTTGGATCAATTTCCTGCGAAATACAACCAGCGAAATATATGAAATAATTTTTCCCATCTTTTGTTCCATCAGTTTTCTCATATAAATGTCCTGAATTACTTCTATAAAATTGTTTTTTTATATGAATTAATTCTATACTATCTTTCAGTTCATATTCTACAACACATTTACATCTTTCTTCGCTACTTTGACATATCGAGTAATGCTTTTCAATTTTATTCTTATTCAATTCCGAAGAGTTACTTGTAATTTGAGCATTAGTATTTATAGTTTTTACTACTAATATTAATAAGAAGAATATGTTAATTTTTTTTGTCATATTTTCGGTTTTTTCTGTCTCTTGAAACTGTCGCACAACGTCTCGTGGCTTGGCGTCAGTTGGGGATTTGGTTAGCCAAATGTATCGATTTAAGACCGAACTTGCAAGTACAAAACCAACTTTAAAGTTCGCCTAAAACCCCAATTGCGCCAAACCGCTGTTGTGCGTTCGTTTTTTTTATTTATATCTTATAATTACTCTTGTTCTTTGTCCTTTTTCAATACCAAAAATAAAACTAAAAATGTGTATTGAGTCATTATCCCATTTTATTTCTTTTTGCCAATAACCATCAATCTTCTGTGAAATTTCATTTCCATTTTGATGTATTTTTTTTGAAATATTAATTTTATTAAATTTATATAGATTATCTATAAAAAGTTTCTTTTTCCTATTTTGGTTCCAACTATATTCTATTAACCTAACAACACTATCTTTTTTTGTGAAAAAATATGATACAGTAGTTTCCATATTTAATGTATCTCTCACATAAATTTTAGGTTGATCGAATTTATATTTCTCTATTTCAGGAAAATATTCTTTTGATAATGAAATATTATATGATTTAAATATTTGTATTCCTTTGTTTTCAATTTCAATTTTCTCTATATCGGAAATTTTTATTTTGTTTAGTTCAAATTTTGTTTTGTTTATGTTTACATTATCTAACTTTGGTTTTACTTTGCAAGAAATAAGAATTAAAATTAATAATAAGAATACTTTATTTTTCATTTTTGATTTTTTCTATTTAGTTCCGCCAAAATGTCGCACAACGTCTCGTGGCTTGGCGTCAGTTGGGGATTTGGTTAGCCAAATGTATCAATTTAAAACTGAACTTGTAAGTACAAAACCAACTTTAAAGTGTCCCTAAAACCCCAATTGCGCCAAACCGGTGTTGTGAGATGCTTTTTTCTTAATTAAATTCAAATGTTTTTCATCTTCTATATTTACAAAACTTCCACCTCTAACATTTAAAATACCTTTTAATTCAAAATATTTGATTACTAAATCATCTACTATATTCATATTTATCATATCTGAATTGCATATTATAGTTTCTTGATAAACCATTTTTTTTGGTTCATATTTTTGAGTCCATTTTGAACCCTTACCATTTTCGTGTTTTTTAATTGCTTTTTTAAGTTCATAAGTATAACCTACATAGTATTTTCCACTTTCTAATTCTAATACATAAATACAAAATTCTCTGTTTTTAAATTCTAAATTTTCTATGTTTATATTTGCGAAATGACCGTGACTTTTAAGTGAAATAATTGTCTGTAATTCACCAGTCATAATCCACCAACCACCTCTTACAGAATTCCAACCTTTTTCATTCATCATTTGTATTGTAATCTGATTTTCTTTTTCTTCTTCTTCACGCTCATTTTTTACGTAATATTCATAAGTTTTTAATACTTTAATTACTTTATTTTTTTTAGTCCAAACAGAACCTTTTCCGTTTATGTGTTGTTTTAAACGATTCTTTATATCTTTTGTTTTTCCAACATAGAATTTTTTATTTTCTAATTCTAATATATAAATTATTATCAAATATTCCATTAGTTTCTATTTTCTCGGAAAGTATCGCACAAAGTCTCGTGGCTTGGCGTCAGTTGGGGATTTGGAAAGTCAAATGTATCGATTAAAGACCAAACTTCCAAGTACAAAACCAACTTTAAAGTTTGCCTAAAACCCCAATTGCGCCAAACCGCTGTTGTGTGTTCGTTTTTTTAATATTTGAATTCAGATGTTTTATTTTCTAAATACCAATTTATATAGTTATTTCTAATATTTTTTAAATCCAAAACATTCCATAATTTAGTTTTAATTGGAATTATTTTTTGTAAAATTAAATTTACATTTAAGTTAATTATTGAAGAACCTTTGTTTTCTATAACTTTTACTTTTTTTTCTTTTTCATCAATTTCCAAATATTTAATTGAGATTGGTTGACCACAATTCTTGAAAAATTGTAAATCATATGATTTTGTTTCTTCTTTTGAAAAAGTGATTATTCCTAAATGATTCCAAGCATCCATTATTACCATATATGCTTCAATATTTGGTTTATCAATGTTTAGATATTCATCAAAATGCTTTAATTCTTGGATTTGAGAATATTTTTTTTCAATATCTTCTTTTTCGTCATAGTCATTTTTGAAATAATCTTTTTGGTCGCATTTTTTTGCAATTTCTAAAATTTCTTTTTTTGTAGGTTTAGTTAAGTTTTCCTTTAAAAATTCATCTGTAAAGTTTTGATTATTTGAATTCAAAGAAGTTAAAAGTTTTTCAATTTCAATTTTTGTTATAATTTTATATTTCGATGTTTTTACAAATATTGAATCTTTAGAAAGAACTTTGCCAATTACTTTTTCATTGATTTTAATTTGTTTATGAATTTCAAAATCTCCTTTTTTATTTTTAGTTAATTCAAAAATTTCACTTCTTGAATATATTCCATTTCTACCCCAAGAAGATCCGCCAATTGAATAAGCAAATTTAATTTTATTTATATTTTCAAAATTCTGTGAAAAGATAAATTGTGCACAAAAAAATAAAATAAATAGTATAATTTTTTTCATTATTGTTTTCAGTTTTTTTTGGGCACAATTACGCACAACGTCTCGTGGCGTCAGTTG
>JANPDC010000131.1:0-57910 GCA_031431275.1 Bacteroidota bacterium | reverse complement strand
CAAAGAAATCACAATAAAATACAAACCAAATATCGAAACTTTAATGAAAGTTTCTAAACATTTACTTTTCAGTTTGCCTTTAGTTAAATTTTTACCTTTAGGAATTTTATTCATATTACTTCAAATGTTTCCTCAGTTTGTAGGAATAAACCCTAATAATATAAGAGACGAAAAATTTACTTTTTTAAATTTACTTCCCATAATTATGGTAATTGGAATTTGGACTTTTATTTATTTAAAAACACTTTCTACAATGAAAAAGAATATTTTAGATAACAAAAGAAATTTCGAAACTCAAAAAATAATCTTTAATTTAACCTCTTACATCCAAGAAGGTGAAACTTTTAAAATAGAGAGTTTTTGGAACGAAACATTTCAAATAAAAGAAACAAAGGATTGGTTCTTAATTTATCCAAAAAAAAATACGGCATTACCGATAATAAAATTAGAATTAAAAGACAATCAGTACAACGAATTAAAAGAACTTTTCAACTCAATTAACATAAAAAAAAGTTTTAAATAGAGTATTTTTCTTTTATTAAACTGCCAAAAGTACAATAAACCTTTTAAACTCTTTAAACCTTAAACTTTTAAACCATTTTTTAATGGAAACAATACAATCAATAAAACAACGATTCGAAATTATTGGAAACGATCCAAAACTCAATCGTGCTATAGAAAAAGCAATTCAAGTTGCACCTACAGATATTTCTGTTTTGGTTGCAGGCGAAAGTGGTGTAGGTAAAGAAAATATACCACGAATAATTCATTCACTTTCACATAGAAAGCATGGGAAATATATTGCTGTAAACTGTGGCGCTATTCCAGAAGGAACGATAGATAGTGAACTTTTCGGTCACGAAAAAGGTGCTTTTACTGGCGCAACCGGAACTCGTGAAGGCTATTTTGAAGTAGCCGATGGAGGCACAATTTTTCTTGATGAAGTAGGTGAGTTGCCTTTAACAACCCAAGTTAGATTACTTAGAGTTCTTGAAAATGGGGAATTCATAAAAGTAGGATCAAGCCAAGTGCAAAAAACCAATGTTCGAATCGTGGCAGCAACCAATGTCAATTTATTTGATGCAATCGAAAAAGGAAAATTTCGTGAAGATTTGTATTATAGATTGAGCACAGTAGATATTTTACTACCTGCATTACGAGACAGAAAAGACGATATTCATCTCTTATTCAGGAAGTTTGCTGCCGATTTTGCTCATAAATACAAAATGCCACCATTGAAGTTAGATGACAATGCTATATCGGTTTTGCAAAAATTTCGTTGGTCGGGTAATATTCGTCAATTGCGAAATATGGCAGAACAGGTTTCTGTTTTGGAGACCAATCGTGATATTTCGGGAAACACTTTATTATCTTACCTGCCAAAAGAAGGAAGTAATTTACCTTCGGTTATTGGCAAGAAATCTGAAAGCGATTTTTCTACAGAACGCGATATTTTGTATAAGGTTTTGTTTGATATGAAAAGTGATTTACACGATTTAAAAAAGTTGACACTTGAACTAATGAAAAATGGATCAGCAAAAGTTCAAGAAATCAATACAAATTTGATACAAAAAATATACGGAAATAAAGAGGCCGAAAGTGAAATTTCTTTTGAAGAAGAACCAAGAAATCAGACTTTTAACAATCAAATTGAAGATGATTTTGATGAAAACGAAGATTATCAATTTGCAGAAACAATTGAGGATGTAGAAGAAGAAATTTTGAAACTTGATAAAAAAGAAATAGAAATGATTAAGAAATCATTAGAAAAAAATAAAGGAAAACGTAAAGCAGCAGCAGATGAACTAGGTATTTCTGAAAGAACTCTATATAGAAAAATAAAACAATTTGATTTATAAAATAAACTAAAAAAATAAAATTAGCCAAACAAAATCATAAAATGTCAAAAAATATAATTCCCCCAATTGCAAAAGTAATCCCTAAAAAACTAAAAAAACATAACGATATTCGTATTGATAATTATTATTGGTTGAACAATAGAGAAAACCCTGAAGTCATTGATTACTTGAATAATGAAAACGAGTATTACAACGAAATGACTTCACACACGAAAGATTTTCAGAAACAATTATTCGAGGAAATGAAAGCCAGAGTAAAGGAAGATGATGAATCTGTCCCATACTTTTATAATGAATATTTCTATATCACTAGATTTGAAAAAGGACAAGATTATCCAATTTATTCTCGAAAAAAAGGAAGTTTAATTGCCAACGAAGAAATTCTGTTCAATTGTAATGAATTAGCAAAAGATAAACCATTTTTTCAATTAGGTGGTTTAAGCGTTTCTCCAGACAATAAAATGGCCATTTTTAGTTTCGATATTGTGGGGCGAAGAATTTATACCATTCAAATTAAAAATCTTGAAACTAACGAAATTCTTCCAGATTTGATTGAAAATGTTACAGGTTCTGCAGTTTGGGCAAATGACAATCATACTATTTTTTATTCGAATCAAGATGAAACTACATTGCGTTCAGATAAAATTTTCAAGCATAAACTTGGAGCAAAACAAGTTGACGATGAGTTGATATATTTTGAAAAAGACGAAACTTTTTCAGTAGAAATTGCAAAATCTAAATCAAAAAAATATCTAGTAATTGAATCAGGAAGTACTTTAACGACTGAATATCAAATCCTTGATGCAAATACTCCAGATGAAAAATTCAGAATGTTTCAAAAACGAATTCGTGGATTAGAATATAGTATCAATCACTACGGCGATAGTTTTTATATTTTGACAAATGCTGACAAAGCTGAGAATTTTAAATTAATGAAAACTCATGAAAAGAAAACTTCAAAGGTCAATTGGCAAGAAGTTATTGCACATCGTGAGGATGTTTTGTTAGAAGATATTGAAATTTTCAAAGATTATTTAGTACTTGAGGAACGAAAAAATGGTTTAGTGGGAATGAGAATCATGCCAAATAATGGAGAATCAGAATATTATTTACCATTTGACTCTGAAACTTATTCTGCTTACACGGGTTCTAATGTTGATTTTGATACCGAAATTTTACGATATTCCTATCAATCATTAGCAACCCCAAATTCAGTTATTGATTTTAATATGAAAACTAAAGTCAAGGAAATCAAGAAAGAGCAACAAGTTCTAGGTGGGAAATTTGACAAGAATAATTACAAGGAAGAACGAGTTTGGGCAACTGCAAATGATGGAACAAAAGTGCCAATATCATTAATTTATAAAAAAGATTTACAAAAAAATGGATTAAATCCTTTGTTGCAATATGCCTATGGAAGTTATGGCTATTCAATGGATTGTAGTTTTTCATCTACAAGATTATCTTTGCTCGATCGTGGATTTATATTTGCCATAGCACACATTCGTGGAGGAGAAGATTTAGGAAGAAATTGGTATGAAACGGGAAAATTATTAACTAAGAAAAACACTTTTACAGATTTTATAGATTGTTCGAAATTTTTGATTAAACAAAAATATACATCAGCAAAACATTTATATGCCGAAGGCGGCTCAGCAGGTGGACTATTGATGGGTGCAATTGCGAATATCAATCCTGAATTGTACAATGGAATCATTGCACAAGTTGCCTTTGTTGATGTAGTTACTACGATGCTTGACGACACAATACCACTAACAACTGGGGAATACGATGAATGGGGAAATCCGAATAAAAAAGAATTCTATGATTATATGCTTTCTTATTCGCCCTATGATAATGTAAAATCGCAAGAATATCCGAATATGTATGTTTCAACAGGTTTACACGATTCACAAGTTCAATATTGGGAACCAGCCAAATGGGTTGCGAAATTGAGAACTTTAAAAACAGACAATAATCAACTTTTTTTAGACACCAATATGGATGCTGGTCATGGTGGAGCTTCAGGAAGGTTCGAAGCCTTGAAAGAATTAGCCAAAGAATTTGCTTTTTTATTAGATTTGGAAAAAATCACAAAGTAAAATTAGTTTTAAACAATCAATTTATTATAATTAAAATTTTAAACATGAAAAATAATCTTTTATTAATTACGATTCTTAGTTTTTTAATTCTAGGAAATTCTAAAATTTCAGCACAATCGACTCCACCAACCGCTAGTATAAAACCTCATAAATTAGAAAAACATAGTGATGTGAGAATTGATAACTACTATTGGTTAAATGATAGAAATAATCCTGAAGTGATCGATTATTTGAATAAAGAAAATGATTTTTATACACAAATGACTTCGAGTACTAAAGATTTTCAAAACTCTCTTTTTGAAGAAATGAAATCCAGAATAAAAGAAGATGATCAATCTGTTCCTTATTTTAAAAATGGTTATTATTACATAACACGTTTTGAAAAAGGTCAAAACTACCCAATTTATTCCCGAAAGAAAGGAAGTTTGGATTCAAAAGAAGAGATTATGTTTGATTGTAATGAAATGGCAAAAGGTCATTCCTACTTTCAATTAGGAGGAGTTAATATTAGTGAAGATAACAAATACGCTAGTTTTGCCATAGATTTAGTGAGTAGACGAATTTACACGATTCAAGTAAAAAACTTAATTACAGGAGAAATTCTATCAGATAAAATTGAGAATGTTACAAGTAATTCAGTTTGGGCTAATGACAATAAAACCCTCTTTTATACTTCAAAAGATGAAAAAACGTTGCGTTCCGATAAAATTTTTAAGCACATTTTAGGCACTGATTCAATAAAAGATGTTTTAGTTTATAACGAAAAAGACGATACATTTAATACATCTATTTACAAAGAAAAATCTAAAAAGTATTTAGTAATAGCATCTGGCAGCACATTAACTTCTGAATATCAAATATTAAATGCAGACAAACCCGAAGAAAATTTTAAAATATTTCAGCCTCGAGTTAGAGGATTAGAGTATAGCATTTCGCATTTTGGAGATAGTTTTTATGTTCTTACAAATAAGGATAAAGCAACTAATTTCAAGCTTATGAAAACTTCTGAAAATACAACAGAAAAAGAAAATTGGAAAGATATAATTTCTCATAGAGCTAATGTTTTATTAGAAGATATCGAAATTTTCAAAAATTTCTTGGTAATCAAAGAACGTGAAAATGGACTTACCAAACTCCGAGTTCGACCATGGTCTGGAAAAGACGAATACTATTTGCCTTTTGGCAGTGAAACCTATTCTGCTTACACTTCAACAAATGTTGATTTTGATACCGATATTCTTCGTTATGGATACCAATCTTTAACAACTCCATCATCAATAATAGATTTTAATATGAAAACCAAAACTAAAGAAATAAAAAAGGAGCAGCAAGTTTTAGGTGGAAAATTCGACAAGAACAATTATCAAGAAAAAAGAGTCTGGGCAACTGCTAAAGACGGAACAAAAGTTCCGATTTCACTAATTTATAAATCAGGAATACAACTAGATGGGAAAAATCCACTTTTGCAATATGCTTATGGTTCTTATGGATATTCAATGGATTGTACTTTTTCCTCTTCAAGATTAAGTCTACTTGACAGAGGATTTATCTTTGCTATTGCCCATATTCGAGGTGGTCAAGATTTAGGTCGTAGTTGGTACGAGAATGGAAAATTATTGAAAAAGAAAAACACTTTTACTGATTTTATTGATTGTTCTAAATTTTTAATTGAAAAAAAGTATACTTCAACAAATCACTTGTATGCACAAGGTGGATCTGCAGGAGGATTGCTTATGGGTGCCATTGTTAATATGAATCCTGAATTGTACAACGGTGTAATTGCACAAGTTCCATTTGTAGATGTAATTACAACAATGTTAGATGATTCAATTCCATTAACAACAGGAGAATATGACGAATGGGGAAATCCAAATGAAAAAAAATCATATGATTACATGAAATCATATTCCCCTTATGATAATGTTGTAGCACAAAAATATCCAAATATGTTAGTAACAACAGGTTTACACGATTCGCAAGTACAATATTGGGAACCAGCCAAATGGGTTGCGAAATTGAGAACTTTGAAAACTGATAAAAATGTATTGTATCTAAATACAAATATGGATGCTGGTCATGGTGGAGCTTCGGGAAGGTTCGAAGCCTTGAAAGAATTAGCCAAAGAATTTGCTTTTTTATTAGATTTAGAAAAAATTACAAAGTAAATAGAAAATTGGCTAAATTTACAACGTTTAAATTCTCATATGAAAGAAGAAATACAAGCATATAATACTATTTTGGAGTTGATAGGCAACACACCACTGATTAAAATCAATAAAATTACTGAAGGTTTAAAAGGTAATTTCTTTGCTAAAGTTGAGGCTTTTAATCCTGGTCATTCGTCAAAAGACCGAATTGCTTTGTACATTATTGAAGAAGCTGAACGTAAAGGGATTCTTTCGCCAGGTCAGACTATAGTTGAAACTACCTCTGGAAATACTGGTTTTAGTATTGCAATGATCTCAATAATAAAAGGTTATAATTGTATTCTGGCAGTTAGCAACAAGTCTTCAAAAGACAAAATTGATATGTTGCGAAGCATGGGAGCAAAAGTTTATGTTTGTCCAGCAGCCGTAGCGGTTGATGACCCAAGATCATATTATAGCGTTGCAAAACGCTTGCACGAGGAAAACAAAGGCTCAGTTTACATCAATCAGTATTTCAATGAGTTGAATATTGAAGCACACTACAAAACTACAGGTCCAGAAATTTGGGAACAAACGGCAGGAAAAATTACTCATTTTGTATGTTGTTCTGGAACTGGTGGAACAATTTCTGGAGTTGGGAAATATTTAAAAGAAAAAAATCCAAATATCAGAATTCTTGGAGTGGATGCTTTTGGATCGGTTTTAAAGAAATTTCATGAGACTAAAGAATTCGATGCTAATGAAATTTATCCATATAGAATTGAAGGTTTAGGCAAAAACATGATTCCATCAGCAACAAATTTTGATGTTATTGATAAATTTATGAAAGTTACCGACGAGGAAAGTGCACATTCTGCAAGAGAATTAACAAAAACCGAAGGCATGTTTCTTGGATATACTTCTGGGGCAGTTATTCAAGCCATAAAACAATATGCAGAAGAAGGTGAGTTTGATGTTACTAGCAATGTTATTGCACTTTTACCAGATCATGGTTCACGATATATGAGTAAAATTTATTGTGATGAATGGATGAACGACCAAGGTTTTTTTGATAGTATAAATGAGGAAAATGTTCAAAAAATTGAGTTTATAAGATAGATTTAAGAAAATATAAATTAAAAAGTCCAAATCTCTTTTGAAATTTGGACTTTTTTTATCTGAAATTTGAATTATTCTTGCATCGTGTGATACACATTCATGACATCGTCATCTTCTTCTATTTTTTCAATAAGTTTTTCAACATCTGTAATTTGCGATTCACTTAATTCTTTGGTGATTTGAGGAATTCGCTCAAATCCAGACGAAAGAATTTCTAAACTACGTGTCTCCAATTCTTTTTGAATGGTTCCAAAACTTCCAAATGGGGCATAAATTAAAATTCCGTCTTCGTCTTCAAAAACTTCTTCAGCACCAAAATCAATCAACTCTAGTTCCAATTCTTCTGGGTCTAAAGTACCTTTTGGAATTCGGAAATTACAAGTATGGTCAAACATAAACTCAACAGAACCTTGGGTTCCCATTGTTCCATTACATTTGTTAAAATAACTTCTGATATTAGCAACCGTTCTGTTATTATTATCAGAAGCTGTTTCTATTAGAATTGCGATTCCATGGGGTGCATATCCTTCAAAAAGTATTTCTTTGTAATTTGCTGTATCTTTGTTACTTGCGTTTTTTATAGCACGCTCCACATTGTCTTTTGGCATGTTGGCTGCCTTGGCGTTTTGAATCACAGCACGCAATCTTGAATTGGCTTCTGGATTTGGTCCGCCTTCTTTCACAGCCATTACGATATCTTTTCCTATTCTAGTAAACGTTTTAGCCATTGCTGACCAACGTTTCATTTTTCTTCCTTTTCTGAACTCAAACGCTCTTCCCATTTCTAAATTATTTTAGGCGTATTTAATTTTTATTTTTTGTAAAAAGGTAGTTTTACCACTTTGGCTAAAACATCATTTTTACGAATTCTAATGAATATATCAGAGTCAATTTTACTGTTTTCAACTGTAACATATCCCATTCCGATACCAACATTCATTGATGGCGACATGGTTCCAGATGTTACGATACCAATTATACTTCCTTCTTTATCAACAATTTCATAATCATGTCTTGGAACAGAACGTTCTTGCATTTCAAAAGCGACTAATTTTCTCGAAACTCCATTTTCTTTTTGAAGTTTTAAATTTTCAGAATTCGTGAATTCTTTATTGAATTTAGTAATCCATCCTAAACCAGCTTCAAGAGGAGAAGTAGCATCGTTAATGTCATTGCCATAAAGACAAAACCCCATTTCTAAACGCAAAGTATCTCTAGCGGCTAAACCAATTGGTTTGATTCCAAAAGATTTTCCAGCTTCGAAAACTTTATTCCAAATGGTTTCTACTTCTGAGTTTTTACAATAAATTTCGAATCCACCAGATCCTGTGTAACCTGTTGCAGATATAATTACATGACGAAAACCTGCAAAGTCAGCTACTCTAAAATGGTAGTATTCTATTTCAGATAAATCAATTGAAGTTAATGATTGCATGGCTTCAACGGCTTTTGGGCCTTGAATTGCTAGTAAAGAATAATCATCAGATAGGTTTTTCATTTCTACTCCCAAATCATTTTTAGAAGAAATCCAATTCCAATCTTTGTCTATATTAGATGCGTTAACTACTAAAAGATATTCATTATCTCTAATTTTATAAACTAATAAATCATCAACAATTCCACCTTCGCTATTCGGCAAACAAGAATATTGTGCTTTTCCATCAATGAGAGTCGATGCATCATTTGAAGTTACTTTTTGAATCAATGCTAAAGCGTTTTCTCCTTTTAATAAAAATTCTCCCATGTGTGAAACATCAAAAACACCAACTGCATTTCGAACTGTTTCGTGTTCAATATTTACACCTTCATACAAAATTGGCATATTATAACCAGCAAATGGTAACATTTTTGCACCTAAATCTTCATGGATTTTTTTTAATACAACATCTTTAATCATGGTTTTATTTTTTTATTTGGAATTGGAATAATAAAAAATATCGAGATAAACTCGATATTTTATTTATGTTAGTTAATCGTCATCATCATCAGAATCATCATCTGCTATATCTTCAAAATCATCGTCATCATCGTCATCACCATCATTGTCAGAATCAGTTTCTGGGTCTTTTTTCATGTCAATTTCATCATCGTCATCATCAGAATCGTCATCCTCATCTACCATGTTTAATGCTTTAGCATCAATTTCTGGAACTTCTTCCATTTCATCATCTTCATCATAATTTACCATTCTTTCAGAAAGTTTCGTACTGATTTTTACTAGATATATAGTATCTTCAGTTTTAACTTCAACTGCTTCAATGGCTTCATCTTTATGATTTCTGAATCTGATAATGTTTGAGTCATCATATCCATCAGGGAATTTCTCAACCAGAAGATTAAGAATTTCATTAGTAAGTTTTGAATAATCAACAATAATTCTTTTCATGCAATTTTAATATTTTGTTTTGTAGTAATTGTTAAGACAAATACAAATTTAATTTTTTATTTGAATTCTAAAAATTAATTTCAATTTTTTTTAAAATATTTTTATAGGTCTAAAATATAGGCAAAAATCAATGGTACTACTATCGTTGCATCAGATTCTACTATGAATTTCGGAGTATCTATATCAAGTTTGCCCCAAGTAATTTTTTCGTTTGGAACTGCACCAGAATAAGAACCATAACTTGTAGTTGAATCAGATATTTGACAGAAATAACTCCAAAACGGAATTTCGGTCATTTCCATATCTTGGTACAACATTGGTACAACACAAATCGGAAAATCACCAGCAATTCCGCCACCGACTTGAAAAAATCCTATTCCTTTTCCAGCGCAATTTTCTGGATACCATTTTGCCAACCACATCATGTATTCGATACCGCTTTTCATTGTGGTTGCTGTAAATTCCCCTTTGATACAATACGATGAAAAAATATTTCCCATAGTGCTGTCTTCCCAACCTGGAACTACAATTGGCAGATTTTTTTCTGCAGCAGCAATCATCCAAGAATCTTTTGGGTCGATTTCGTAATATTGTTCTAAAACTCCAGAATTGAGCATTTGATACATAAATTCATGAGGAAAATAACGTTCTCCTTTGGTTTCTGCATTATTCCAAATATCATATAAATGTTGTTGCAAACGTCTAAATGCCTCTTCTTCGGGAATGCAAGTATCCGTCACTCGATTGAAATGATTGTCTAGTAAATCGCGTTCTTCTTGTGGCGTTAAATCTCTATAATTTGGAATTCTTTTGTATGAATTATGAGCCACAAGATTCATAATATCTTCCTCGAGATTGGCTCCTGTGCAAGAAATGATGTGCACTTTATCTTGGCGAATCATTTCTGCTAGTGATTTTCCGAGTTCGGCTGTACTCATTGCTCCTGCAAGAGTTATCATCATTTTTCCGTTGTCAAGAAGATGTTCTTCATAACCTTTTGCTGCATCGACAAGTGCTGCTGCATTAAAATGCAAATAATGTTTCTCGATAAATTGCGAAATTGGTCCTTTCATTTTGTGTTTTTATTTTTTATTTTTCTAAAATTATAATTTAATGTAAACTTTTAAAACTTTTAATTTTCTAATCCTTTTACCATTCTATCAAAATCACTAATATAATTTTGGTCTTGAATGATTCTAAATTTGCTAAATTCAGTTTCGGCTTTTAGTTTGGCTTCCAATTGAGTAACTTTTCCATTATCTAATAATATTGGGTAATTAGATAATTTTAAAAAATTATTCAAGAAAATTGCCCAATCTTCCATTGACATTAGCATTTGTCGTTTGGCATTATTTTCGGCTAAATCTAAATAAGCAGAAACTATTCTGTTCAATTCTTGAATATGGTTTTCACTTAAATAGTTTTTAGCAACCACAACATCTGATTTTTGAATCTTGCCATTTGGTGCATCCTTCCAAGTTTTTAAGCCCATGTATATTTTTGTAGCATCTGCTTCGTTATATACAATTTCGGCTGCCGTTTTTCCAGAAATTGCCCAATGCAATTTGTTTTGTACCGATGCAAAAAAACTTCTTGTTGCTATTGACTCACGGTCATAGTCGGCTGCAGTAGCATAAATATCTGTAATCTTTTGATAAAATCTTCTTTCAGAAGTTCGAATTTCTCTAATTCTTTCCAACAATTCATCAAAATAATCTTTATCAAAAGATTTCCCATTTTTTAGCATTTCATCGTTCAAGACAAATCCTTTGATGATAAATTCTTTCAAAGTCTTAGTTGCCCAAATCCTAAATTGTGTTGCTTGTTCAGAATTTACTCGATATCCAATGGCAATTATTGCTTCTAGATTATAAAAATCAATTTCTCGAGCAACTTCTCTTTTCCCTTCATTTTGAACTATTCGAATTTTTCTAATAGTTCGATTTTGGTCGACTTCAAGTGATGAATATACTTCTTTTAAATGATAATTAATTGTTGGTACTTCAACTCCAAACAACTGTGCAATAGTTTTTTGGGTAAGCCAAAAACTTTCATCAAGATAAGTAACTTCTACGTTTACATTACCTTTATTAGTTTGATATAAAATTATTGGCGATTGCATTTTTGAATTTTATTATTAAATCTAATATTTAATATTTAAAATTTAATATTTTTTTATTTGTAACCCAAAATATCTAAAACCTGTTTCGAGGTTTGTTGTTCTGAGAAAACTTCGGTTGCTAGAATTCCATTTTCGTCTCTATCTATAAGAATATGTTTGGGTTGCGGAATCAAGCAATGGTGTAATCCGCCGTAACCACCAATAGTTTCTTGATAGGCACCTGTATTGAAAAAACCAATATATAAAGGTTTTTCTTTGCTGTATTTTGGCAAATAAATAGCATTCATGTTCTGCTCTGAATTGTAATAATCGTCGCTATCGCATGTCAATCCGCCCAATAAAACACGCTCGTAGGTATCGTTCCAACGATTTACTGCAAGCATGATAAATCGTTTGTTAATCGCCCAAGTATCTGGTAATGTGGTAATGAAAGATGAATCTATCATGTTCCATTTTTCACGGTCGTTTTGCTGTTTTTGATAAAGAATTTGATAAATTGCTCCACCACTTTCGCCAACGGTATAAGAACCAAATTCTGTAAAAATATTAGGAACATCTACTTCGGCTTCGTCACAAGAAATTTTTACTTGATTAATGATTTCGTCAATCATGTATTGGTAATCATATTCGAATGCTAATGAATTTTTTATCGGAAAACCACCACCAATATTCAATGAATCTAAAGTATCGCACTCTTTTTTCAAAGAAACATATACTTTGATACATTTTACTAATTCGTTCCAATAATAGGCTGTGTCCATGATTCCCGTATTGATGAAAAAATGGAGCATTTTTAGTTCAATATTCTTATTTTCAAGGATTTGTTTTCTATAAAAAGGTACAATGTTTTTGTAACCAATGCCTAATCTGGAAGTATAAAACTCGAATTTTGGTTCTTCTTCAGCAGCAATTCGAATTCCAATTTGAAATTTCCCTTTGATTTCGGCTGTTAATAAGTCTAATTCTTCGTAATTATCAATTATTGGAATGGTTTTTTTATGACCATTATTAATTAAATTAGCAATGTTAGAAATGTATTCATCACGCTTGAAACCATTGCAAATTACGTAAGTGTTTTTGTTTATTTTGCCAGTTTTCATCAAGTTTTCAACGATATTTACGTCAAATGCTGATGATGTTTCGATGTGAATGTCATTTTTGAATGCTTCATTCATAATGTATTCAAAATGAGAACTTTTGGTGCAATAACAATAGTAATATTTACCAGCATATTTATTTTTTTCCATAGATTTTCTGAACCAATTTTTGGCTCTTTGAATACTTTTGGAAATTTGTGGTAAATAAGTGAACTTTAGCGGTGTTCCATATTGTTCAACCAATTTCATTAAGTCAATATTGTGAAAATGAAGATGGTCTTTTTCTAATTTGAATTCCTCTTGCGGAAAATAGTAGGTCTGGTTTATTAAGTCAGAATATTTTGTATTCATTTATTATAATTTGAAATGGATTAAAAAAGTAAATTTTTGATTTAATCAAAATTTCAAACTCGTATGTTAGCATAAATAATAGGTAATTTTTCTTGAAATGAATTCGAAAACAAGAAAATATCAAATTCCATGAAACCATTTTGCGAATAACCATTTTTGTAAACCATTGAAAATGTGGCACTACAAGTGTTTGAATTATCTATTGAGTTCAATATGAATTTGTTTTGTTTCATTAATACAAATGTAAAAAATAATTTATTCGTAGGAAACTACTTTTGATTATTATTTTGTAAAATTTTTTACTAAGATTTTTTAAAAAATTAAACCATTAAAATATTAAGTTTCATTAAGCATTTGAGAACTTAATATCTTAATGGTTCAAAATTATTATTTTTTATAATCTTCAAATGCTAAATTAATCAATTCATTTTGAACAGATTGATTAATTTTAATTTTTCCAATTCCGTCCAATAATGCAAATTGAACATTTCCGTATTCATTTTTTTTGTCATGGATTAATAAATCCAAAATGGGTTCCAAATCATTTTGTTCAAAGACAATTTTATCAAAAATATTGTTAATGGTTGCCTTTATTTCTTGATATTCAATTTCTGAGATTAGATTTTTTTGTAATGAAATGAAACTTTCTAAAATCATTCCAACAGCAATGGCTTCGCCGTGTAGCAAAGTTTTTTTGTTTTCGTTTTCTAAGAAATAACTTTCTATGGCATGACCCAAAGTATGTCCAAAATTTAATGCTTTTCGAATGCCGTTTTCTGTTGGGTCTTGGGTGACAATATTGTTTTTTATAATAATTGAATCATATATTAATTCATTCAAATTATTGGTATCTAGGGCAGACAAATCAAGGAATTTCATCCAATATGAAGCATCAGCAATTAATCCGTGTTTTAGCATTTCGGCAAGCCCAGAACGCATTTCGAGTTGATTTAGAGTTTCGAGATAATCTGAATCAATTATGACCATTTTTGGATTATTAATCGTTCCAATTTGGTTTTTTAGATTTCCTAAATCAACACCATTTTTTCCGCCAATTGATGCATCAACCATTGATAACAAAGTAGTTGGCACATTAATAAAATCGATTCCACGTTTAAAAGTTGATGCTACAAATCCGCCTAAATCAGTAACAACGCCACCACCAAGATTGATTATTAGGGTTTTGCGGTCGCCACCAAGTTCCGTTAGTACTTTCCAAATTTCAACGCATGTGTCAATATTTTTATTGATTTCGCCATTTTCGAATTCAATAATTTCGATTTTTAAATCAGTTGATATATAAGGTAGAAAATTATTCAAACAATTTTCATTGGTATTTGTATCAACAACAACAAAAATATTAGAATATTTATTTTCTTGTAAATGAATATTAAGTGCTTCGTAGCCTTTTTCATTAAAAAAAATCGAGTAATTACTCGCTTGAATCGGTTGCATAATTAGATTTAAAATAGAATAGCAAAATAAAGTAATTTAATTCAAAAGCACTAATCAATTAAAAATATAATTAAATTATCTTTTGAAAGAATTATTCTCTAGATTTGTATTTTATAATTAAATCCTTTAAAATGAAAAAAAATGTTTTGTTTGCCTTTTTTAAAATAGCATTCTTATTTTTACTTGTTTCTTGCAGTAAAAGCGATGATTCAAATTCTAATCAGCCACCAGTTTCAACAACTGAATTTATTAAATTAAAATGCAAAGGAGTTGGGTATAATTTTACAAATCCTGAAATTTTAAATTCTCTTACAAAATCATTAGTTGCATTTACTCCTAATGAAAAAAGAATTTCAATTTTTGTTCCCCTAAATGTTGCCGTTGGTACTTACTCAATTACTGATACCCCTTCAAATGTAAATTCTTATGGAATCTCACTTGCAATAAACGCAATTAATTTAGACTCAAGCGCAACATCAGGGACTATAACAATTAATAGTGTAACAAGTAATAATGTCAAAGGAACTTTTTCTTGTACAATTCCAGGAACACCAGATGCTTTTGTAGTTACTGAAGGGTCGTTTAACGTGGGAAACTAAATAATTCTAAAACATAAAATAAAGAGTATAATTTTTGATTATGCTCTTTTTTTATTTTTTAGGAAATGTTTTGAATTAAATTATATAACTGTCATTATATTTGTACAATAAATTTAATTTATGAATTCAATTTTCAATAATACACAAGTTGCTTTTTCTTTAAAAAGTGACACCGAATTAGATAGAGCCTATTTTTTATTCAAAATGATTGCCAATCAGCCATTGGTCCGCATTGGAACTGCGGTTACAAATTTTGCTCTAAAGGCTAATTTGCCAGTCGAAGGATTAATCCGGGCAACTGTATTTGACCATTTTTGCGGTGGAATCAATGAACAAGATTGTTTGAAAGTCGTTGATAATATGTATACTAAAGGCGTTTCATCGGTTTTGGATTATTCCGTTGAAGGTAAAGAAGACGAAGCCCATTTTGACGATGCCATGAACATGGCATTAAAAATAATTGAATTTGCCAAAGAAAAAAAATCGATTCCGTTTGTGGTTTTCAAGCCAACTGGTTTTGGTCGATTTGAGTTGTATGAAAAACTTGGTGAAGTTCAAACTTTGAATTCAGAAGAACAAGCCGAGTGGAATAGAGCAGTAGACCGTTTTGATAAAGTTTGTAATGCGGCTCATAAAAATGATATTTTACTTTTAATTGATGGCGAAGAAAGTTGGATGCAAGATGCTTCTGATGATCTAGTCGAATCAATGATGAGAAAATATAATAAAGATAAATGTATTGTTTTCAATACTTTGCAAATGTATCGTTGGGACAGATTAGATTATTTGAAAAAATTGCATGAAAGAGCCAAAATAAACGGTTTTCATATTGGAATGAAACTTGTTCGTGGTGCGTATATGGAAAAAGAAATTAAACGTGCCGAAGAAAAAGGTTATAAATCTCCAATTTGTGTATCAAAAGAAGCCACCGACGAAAATTATGATGCTGCTGCCACTTACATGATGCAGAATATCGATAAAATGTCGATTTATTTAGGAACTCACAACGAAGAAAGTTCGTATAAAATGCTCGAAATGATGCAACAAAACGGAATTCCAAACAACGATACAAGAATTTGGTTTGGTCAATTGTATGGTATGTCAGACAATATTAGTTATAACTTAGCAGAAAACGGAAATAATATTTCAAAATATTTGCCGTTTGGTCCTGTAAAAGATGTTATGCCATATTTAATTCGTCGAGCAGAAGAAAATACTTCGGTCGCTGGTCAAACTAGCCGAGAATTGAATTTATTAAAAATAGAACGTGATAGAAGGAAAGGTAGAAGTTAGTGTTCAGTTTTCAGTCTCAGTTTACAGTATTAAAAACATTGTTGTCCGATAAAAATTTAAAAGTTTATAATATTGTGAATAGATATAGTCCCTACGGGACACTTTTTACTGGATGACCTGTTTTTCAACTACCAAGATTTAACTCCTAACGGAGTATATCTCGTAGAGATTAAATGTTGGTAGATAGTAAGTTATATTTTTATTTTTGTCCCATAGGGACTATATGTTGGTTTTATCGGAAGACAAAGTATTAAAAATAATTAAGAATTGCTGAATTGTAAATTACTTAAATTTTTATACATTCCGTTTTCGAGATCTATTAATTCTTTGTGTGTTCCTTGTTCTTTAATTTCGCCATTGTCCAAAACTAAAATTTGATCTGCACTTCGAATGGTTGAAAGTCGGTGAGCAATAATGATGCTTGTTCTTCCTTGCATTAAAATTTCTAATGCTTCTTGGACTAATTTTTCACTTTCAGAATCTAATGATGATGTGGCTTCATCGAGAATCAAAATACTTGGATTTTTTAGTAAAGCACGAGCAATTGCAATACGTTGTCGTTGTCCACCAGAAAGTTTAATACCTCGTTCTCCAACTATTGTTTCGAATTTTTCTGGAAAACCTTCCACAAAATTAAACGCATTGGCTTGTTTTGCTGCCAACATAATTTCTTCGGTTGTAGCATTTGGTTTTCCATAGGCAATATTTTCGCGAATAGTTCCACCAAAAAGTATAACATCTTGTGGAACAATACTCATATTACCTCGAAGCGTTTCTAAATCGTAATCATAAATATTTTTGTCGTCAATTAGAATAGTTCCACTTTCAATATCATAAAAACGCAATAGAAGTGAGGCTATTGTCGACTTTCCAGTTCCAGATGGTCCAACAATGGCAATTTTTTGTCCAAAATTTGCTTTGAAACTTACATTTTTTAAAACCTGAATTTCTTTTCTTGATGGATATGAAAAGGCAACATTTTGA
The DNA here is from genome assembly GCA_031431275.1 of Bacteroidota bacterium. GTDB lineage: Bacteria > Bacteroidota > Bacteroidia > Flavobacteriales > Flavobacteriaceae > Flavobacterium. Next base: position 40,417 of record JANPDC010000131.1, on the reverse strand, counting down.
AAAGTAACTTCGCCTTTAATTTTCTCAACATTTGATGCAGAATCCGAATTTATTTGTTCTGGAACTTCATCTAATAATTCGAAAACTCGTTCAGTGGCACCAATTGCTTTTTGCATTTGTGAATATAATTCTGCAATTCCACCCGAAGACGCTCCAACATAACTTGAATATAATATAAATGTAAATAATTCTCCAACAGTTATTTCTCCTGCAATGGCAAGCGTTACACCATACCAAACAACAGCAACAATAGTTCCAAATAAACAAACAATTATAAATGATGCAAAATAACCACGAAATTGTCCACCTTTGATTCCAATTTTTACAACTTCTTTAATTCTTTGTTTGTAGCGATCTATTTCATACCATTCGTTTGCAAAGGCTTTCACAATTGAAATTCCTTGCATCGTTTCTTCGACAACTACTTGACTTTCTGCGACTTTATCTTGCACAGTTTTAGAGTATTTTCTGATAAACTTGCCAAAAATAACTGCTGCAACACCAACAATCGGGACAACCGAAATCATTAGAATAGTTAATTTCCAATTGATGCTGGCAAGCATGGCAAAACTTCCTATAATCAATATAAATTGACGCAAAAATTCTGCGATTGTCGTTGTTAATGTATCTTGAATTTGACTAATATCGTTGCTGATTCTACTATTCAATTCTCCAACACGTTTCTGTGAAAAAAATGACATGGGTAATTTCACAAGGTTTGTGTACAATGCTAATCGAACATTTGCTAGAGTATTTTCAGTAAAATTTACAAAAAGAGATAATCTAAAAAAGGAAAATATAGATTGTAAAACAAGAACCAACATTAATCCTAATGCAATTTTATTGGCTAAAACTCCATCTTTTTTGTTGACGCAATCTACCAACATTCCCATAAACTTTGGGAAAGCCAATGCTGTTATGCTAGTCAATAATAAAAATATTAATCCAATGAAAAATTTCCAACGGTTTTTACCCGCATATTTGAAAATTATTTTGGCTTTGTTCAATGAACTTGCTGTAATCTTTGATTTTGGTAAATCGTTTTCGACGAATCTTGCCATTAATTGGTTTTATTTTTAATTATATCTTTTAAAATGGCTTTTTGCTCTTTGTTTATAACTTCTAAAGTGATAGGTTCATGATTTAGAGTTTCACCATTAACAATATATAATTTTCCGCCTTGCATTGGTTTTTTACTTAAACTAAAATCAACATCACCTTCAGTCAGAATGTATTTAACATCTTCGAGAGTAATTAGTTTTGAATCTATTTTTTGTTTGGCGATATCTGAATAATCAAAAGGTTTATTTCGGATATTTTTGAGCGTTCTAGCATTTGGCAAATAACAAAAATCCATTCCTTTTCCGCCAGTGTATTCGAGAACAAATTTCAAAAAAAGTCCTCCAATCATAAATCCGAATAAATAATAGGCTAACCGGTGTGTAAATTTCATTTATATATTTTTTAAATACGTTGCAAAAATACAAATTTGAAAATCAGTAAATGTTAATTATTTCGCAATAAATAGATTAAAAAACAATCAAATTAATGTCGCTATCGGGCAAATTAAACCAATCGCCAATGGACTTATTTGTCAAAATTCCATGGTATACATAGACACCATTTTTTAAACCTTTGTCAAAGCGAATTGCTGGTTCAATTCCACCATCATCTGCAATTTGAAGCAAATATGGAGTTATAATGTTGCTAATTGACAAAGAGGCTGTTTTGGAATATCGCGATGGAATATTTGGGACGCAATAATGTAGTACATTGTTTTTTATGAAAGTTGGTTTCTCATGAGTTGTAATTTCCGAAGTTTCGAAACAACCTCCAGTATCAATACTAACGTCTACAATTACAGCCCCATTTTTCATGTGGTCAACCATAGTTTCAGTAACAACAACTGGACAACGATCTTTTCCTCTCATGGCACCAATAGCAACATCGCAACGGCGAAGCGCTTTTAATAATGCTTTTGGCTGAATGGTTGAAGTAAAAATGCGTTGACTCAAATTATTTTGTAAACGGCGTAATTTTGTAATTGAATTGTCGAATATTTTAACACTTGCTCCGAGTCCTAACGCTGTTTTTGCTGCAAATTCTCCCACAGTTCCTGCTCCAATTATTACCACTTCGGTTGGTGGAACTCCAGTGATATTGCCAAAAAGTAATCCTTTACCTATTTGGTTGTTAATCATTAATTCGGCTGCCACCAATATAGATGCAGTTCCAGCAATTTCACTCAAAGACTTTACTGCAGGATAACTTCCGTCTTCATCTTTTATATATTCGAAAGCAAGTGCTGTAATTTTTTTCTTTGTTAATGCTTCAAAATATTCTTTTTTTCTAGTTTTTATTTGTAAGGCCGAAATTAAAATTGTTTGTGGATTTATCATTTCGATTTCGTCTAAAGTTGGTGGCTCAACTTTCAAGATTATTGGACAGCCAAAGACTTTTTTTGTGTCTTGCGTAATTTCTGCACCGGCATCGCTAAATTCTTTATCAGAATAACTTGCACTTTCGCCAGCACCAGACTCAATCATTACTCTATGGCCATTGATAGTTAACGAGTTAACGCCATCTGGAGTCAAACAAATTCTCCGTTCTTGGTAACTGGTTTCTTTTGGAATACCAATAAAAAGTTCACTTTTGTGTCTTGACATCTCAAGTTTTTCTTCTTGAGGCATCAATTGTTGTTTAGAAAAAGGGGTAGTTATTGGCATTATAAATTTAATTTGTGATGCAATTTACAAAAAACAATTTCAAATACAATAAGAAAGATAATTTCAGTTACAAAAACTAGGATTCGATTATTTTTTCCATCTTAATATTCGAACGTTTATAGATATTCGAATCTAAATTTACAGATTTAAATCCATATTTTTCATACATTTTAATAGCTGGAACTAAAATAGTATTAGAAAATAGAATCAATTTTTTAATTTCATTTTCTTTAGCAAAGTTAATGCAGTATTCCATCATTATTTTACCAATTCCTAGACCCTGAACTTTTTCTGTAACTGCCATTTTTGATAATTCAAATGTGAAATTATCAATTTTTAGTAAGCTTACAGTTCCTACAATTTGGTTTTTATATTTTGCATAGAAAATTCTTCCACCTTTGTCTATAATATATTCTTGAGGGTTTGAAAGCATTTTATGATCTGACTCTTCTATTTCAAAAAACTTTTCGAGCCATTCAATATTTAATGTTTTAATTTCAGTGGCATATTCTGAAGAAAATGGAATAATATCAATTATGTTTTTAGACATTGAAAGTGTTCAATTATACTCAATTGTTGTTAGTGAAAGTAAAGTTAAATTCAGACCATTTGAATTAACCGAATACTTTTTAATTTCAATAGGAAAATTATTTGAATTGTAAACTAGAACATAATTCTGTGTATTTGTAATGCTAGTAGTAGATGCATTAATGTCATAAAAAACAGAACGTTTAGTTATGTTATTATTATCCAGTGAATTAAAACCCTCATAACCTATGAGATGTCTAAAATTTGGGTTCATATTTTTCATTGGGTTATTTTTATTATCATGCTCATATTTAGTTTTTGTTGGCTGAAAATTATTTGGATTGTTATTTAATATGCTGATTATTTGTTCAATATTTAGATTTATATCCCAAGTATAATTATTAGTAAACTCTAAATTCCAACTCGAAATGTTTCCTGAATAATTTTTTTCAGAAATAACCAAATTTTGATTGTATGCCAAATCTGTTTTTTCAAAACCATTATTAACCATAAAACTTATGGGAATATTTCCAATATAAGTAATAGTTTGACCTTTATTTGTGTTGATAATATTGTTTTGAGATATTATTGATTTAATTATTTTATCTCCAGAGTAAACATATTCTACTTTATTTGTTCCGCTAATTAAGTATTTTAAAATATTATTTTCATAGATGTAATCAGTAATGTAACTATTTGTTTGTCCATTGTAATAAGTTGTTTCCGAAATTTTTTTAATAGTATTTGGAAGTCCTATGTTGGAGGTTGGAGTTTGAACTACAGCAGTATTTTCATTTTTACTACAAGATAAAATTGAAATAATAATAATAATAAATGTTAAATTTAGCGATAGAAATTTATTCATGATTTTTATTGTAAATTTAATTAATTTCTTCTTAAAAAATGTTAAAACTAGCTCAAAATAATTTGTATTGTAAAAAAAAATAATTTAAACTTTTAATTGAGAGATTTAAAAAGGCTGTAACAGTTTACTAAATTGATTATCAATTCAATTAGGCATTTTGAATATTAAATTAAATAATAAAAACGAATTTGGCTAAGTCATTAATATGTGTAATCATAGTTAATTTAATTAGGTTTGAAGTAGCCAATAATAACTTTCTTTGTATTTGGCAAAAAAATTATTCTGTGTATTCAAGTTTTCGTTTTCCGTTTTCTAACAATTCAATGTTAATTACAGAATGTTCTTTAGGAATTAGATTTGGGATTTTTTCTGACCATTCAATAAAACACCAATTTCCAGAATATAAATAATCATCAATTCCCATGTCTAAAGCTTCTGTTTCTGTTTTTAATCTGTAAAAATCAAAATGATAAACCAATTGATTTTTAACTATTTGATATTCATTTACTAAAGAAAAAGTTGGACTACTTGTTGCATCATTAACACCAAGATTTTTGCATAATTGTTTGATAAAAGTTGTCTTACCAACACCCATTTCTCCATTAAAAAGTATTACTTTTTTAGGATTTGATGCTATTATTTTATTAGCCGTTTCACTAATTTTGTCAAGAGAAAATTCAATATTCATATTTATGATTTATCAGTTCCAATGACGGTTTTGAGTTAAAACTAGACAATAAAATTGAGACTAAAAACTGAAAACCGAGACTGAATTCTTTTCTACTTTGGATTAAAAACTAAAAATGGCACAATCATTTCTTCTAAAGAAATTCCACCATGTTGATAGGTATTTCGATAGTAACTTGCATAATAATTATAGTTATTGACATAGGCTAAAAAACAATCATTTTTCCCAAAAATGTAAACACTACTCATATTTATAGATGGCAAACCAATTTTTTTAGGATCTTTAACTACATAAACGTCTTTATCTTCATAAGTCAAACTTCTACCTGTTTTGTAACGCAAATTCAAACTTGTGTTTTTGTCACCAATTACTTTCGAAGGGTTTTTAACGTTTATAGTACCATGATCTGTTGTAATTATCAATTTGAAACCCATTTTTTGTGCCTGCTGAATAATCTCTAATAATGGCGAATTTTTGAACCAACTCAATGTTAATGAACGATAGGCTTTGTCATCAGAGGCTAATTCTTTTACAACATCCATTTCGGTTTTGGCATGTGAAAGCATATCTACAAAATTATAAACAACAGTAACTAAATCGTTGTCTTTCATTGCTTTGAAATTATCTGCTAATTTTTTTCCGCTTGCTAAATTTGTAATTTTAAAATAATCTTGCTTAATATTTAACCCTAAACGCTTTAAATGTGCAGTCAAAAATTCAGCCTCGTATAGATTTTTTCCGCCATCTTCGACATCATTTTTCCAATATTGTGGAAATTGTTTTTCCATGTCTAAAGGTGTTAATCCAGAAAAAATAGCATTTCGAGCATATTGCGTTGCGGTTGGTAAAATCGCATAATATGGAACTTCTTTTTCTAATTTGTAATGATTTGCAACTACGTTTTCAAAAGTTTTCCATTGGTCGTAGCGCAAATTATCGACGACAACGAACAAAATAGGTTTGTCTTTTTTTACGATTTCTGGAACCACTAATTCTCTAAATAAATTATGCGACATAATAGGTTTATCCGCTTTTGGTTCGAACCAATCTTCATAATTTCGTTCAATAAATTTTCCGAATTGCGAATTAGCTTCAACCTTTTGAGATTCTAATATTTCGGTCATTCCGTGATCGTTAATACTCTCAAGTTCAATTTCCCAAAAAGTTAATTTTTTGTATAGTTCAATCCAATCTTCATAAGAATTTACCATGGCCATTTCCATAGAAATTTTCCTAAATTCTTTTTGATAATCTAATGTTGTTTTTTCGGAAATTAATCTAGAATGATCTAAATTTTTCTTCAAACTCAACAAAATTTGATTTGGGTTTACTGGTTTTATCAAATAATCTGCTATTTTAGAACCAATCGCTTCTTCCATTATATATTCCTCTTCGCTCTTTGTAATCATGATTACAGGCGTAGATGATTTTTTTTCTTTAATTTCTTGAAGTGTTTCTAAACCACTCATTCCTGGCATATTTTCATCTAGAAATACGATATCAAAATTTCCTTTTTCAAAGATTTCAATTGCATCAAGGCCATTATTACATGTTGTTACATCGTAGTTTTTCTTTTCAAGAAATAATATATGTGGTTTGAGTAAATCAATTTCATCATCAACCCAAAGTATTTTTATGTTGCTCATCTTTGTTTTTTATTTAAGTGCAAATTAGCATTTTGAGAACGATTAAATACTAATTAAAGTATAAAATTTGAAGTTTTTATTTTCAAAAATCTTTTCAAAAAAATATAAAATCAAAAATGACTTCAAACTTTTAATTATTTGGCACGATTTTAGAACATATATGAAAGGAGTTTTAATTTAAACTTCCAAACAAAACAATTTTAAAACCAAAAAAATAAAATTAAAAATTATGAATAGAAAAACTACTTTATTAGGATTATGCATCTTTATGTTCTCAGTATCTATGTTTGCTCAAGGACCAGATGTAAAAAAGGTTATCATTAGTTCCTCTGCTTCTGTAAAAGTGTTTTATGATCAAGAAACACTTCAATCAAAAAACAAAAGAGAACTTTTAGATTTATTGATTGAAAGATTAAAAGTCATAACATACACTATTCCAAATATTGCTTTAACAACTAAACCAGGAGTTACTTTAAGTGATATTGGAGTTCCCCAAGATCAGAAGAATAATGATGCTTTAATTAAATTCCAAGATGCAACTACAAATTTTATAAACAGTAGCACTATATTTACAAATTTGATGATGCCATATGCAGACAAATCAGATATCATTTCTGGAATATTATTTTATGAAAATATTATCAAAAGTGTAAAAACAGTCAAGGATTAATTTATTAAAATAGTTTCTACACAGATTAATCTTTAAAAATTAAAAACTACAATTCCAAAAATTGTAGTTTTTTTATGCAAATAATTTATAAGTTAAAAAATCAAAATTATAATTCATTTTTAATATTTTTGACAAAACTAAAAATTATGAATGACGCACATCTACACATGGTTGTTAACCATTTTCCAATAATTGGAACAATATTTGGACTTGGAATTTTAATTTCAGGATTAATCCTTAAAAATAATTCTATAAAAAATACAGCTTGTATTTTGTTTATTATTTGCGCTATTTTCTCTTTTGCAGCAATGTATACAGGCGAAGGAGCAGAAGAAATCGTGGAAGATATGCCTACAATTGGGCATGAAATAATTCATGAACATGAAGAATTAGCTGAAAAATTTGCATTAATAATGTACATAACCGGATTTTTTAGTTTGATTTCGCTCATTGCAAATTTAAAAAATCATAAATTCTCTAAACTTTTATCTTTTATAACTTTGACCTTGGCATTTATTGCAGTAATTTTGTCTAAATCTGTTGGAACTTCTGGAGGTGAAATTCGTCATACAGAAATTAGGGAAACAACTTCGCAAATCATTGAAAAACAGATAGAAATTAATCACGATAAAGACTTTGATTAATTTTTTGAAATTTAAAAAGCATCAACAAAACATAAATTATAAAATAAATTTGTTTTGTTATTAATTTTCATATTATATTTGCAATTCAATAAAACAAAAAATGTTTACAAATAAATTACATCATCATCATTTTCATAATTGCTTTCAAGCGATGTGTTAATGATATATGTATAAATCATATTCTAAAACCCGTTTGAAACTTCAAGCGGGTTTTTTATTAAATCATTTTTGAAGTTTTGAACAATAATTTAAACCAAAAATGAATACTTTAAAAATTGCAGTTCAAAAATCAGGTCGATTAAACGAAGATAGTCTTAAAATCCTCAAGGATTGTGGCATTTCTATAAACAATGGAAATGACCAACTAAAAGCAGAAGCCACCAATTTTCCAATTGAATTATTGTTTCTCCGAAATTCAGATATTCCACAATATCTGATTGATGGAGTAGTAGATGCCGCTATTGTTGGTGATAATTTGCTAGTCGAAAAAGGAAAAAACATTCAAGTTGTCGAAAAACTAGGCTTTTCTATATGTAAAGTTTCGGTTGCCGTTCCAAAATCATTTGAATATAATTCTATCAAAGATTTAGATGGATTGCGAATTGCAACTTCATATCCAGTAACAACTTTAGATTATTTCAAGGCAAATAATATCGAAGTTGATTTACATCAAATATCTGGTTCTGTGGAAATTGCACCAAATATCGGTCTTGCAGATGCTATTGTCGATATCGTTTCGAGTGGAAGTACACTTTTTAAAAATAATTTGAAAGAAGTTGCTGTAATTATGAAAAGTGAAGCCGTATTGGCAGTTTCACCAAAAATATCATTTGAAAATCAAGTTATTTTAAATAAATTACAGTTTAGAATTCAATCTGTTTTGCGAGCAAGAAAATCAAAATATATTTTGATGAATGTTCCAAATGATAAAATCGATGCAATCACACAAATTTTGCCAGTTTTGAAAAGCCCAACTGTAGTACCATTAAGCCAAACAGGTTGGAGCAGTGTACAATCGGTTATAGATGAAGACCAATTTTGGGAAGTTATCGACCAACTAAAAGAGGCAGGAGCCGAAGGAATTTTGGTTTGCGCAATCGAAAAAATGGTGGTGTAATTTTTTTTGTAGAGATGAACGGCAGTTCATCTAAAATTTCAAAATAATAATAAAAATGAATAAAATATATAATCCTGAAAAGAAAAATTGGGCTGAAATTCTAGAAAGACCAACACAATCGTTCAAAGACATTGAAGAAACCGTAAAAGGAATTTTCAATGAAATACAAACCAAAGGCGATAGTGCAGTAGCAAAATACACGTCACTTTTTGATGGAATTTCTTTAGAAAATATCGAAGTTTCCAATCAAGAAATCGAAGAAGCGATTATTTCGGTTTCAGAAGATTTAAAAAATGCCATTCAATTAGCAAAATCGAATATCGAAAAGTTTCACAAAGCGCAAATAACTTCAAAAATTGAAGTTGAAACTATTGAAGGTGTCAGTTGTTGGCAAGAAAAACGACCAATTCAAAAAGTAGGATTGTACATTCCTGGTGGAACCGCACCATTATTCTCAACTGTTTTAATGTTGGCTGTTCCAGCAAAAATTGCTGGTTGCAAAGAAATTGTTTTGTGTTCGCCACCAAATAAATCTGGAAAAATAAATCCTGCAATTTTATATGCTGCTAATTTATGTGGTGTGACGAAAATTTTGAAAGTAGGAGGAATTCAAGCCATTGCAGGAATGACATTTGGAACAAAATCGATTTCACAAGTTTATAAAATTTTTGGTCCTGGAAACCAATATGTAACTGTAGCCAAGCAAGTTGCAACACAATTTGGCGCAGCCATCGATATGCCTGCTGGTCCAAGTGAGTTGTTAATTGTAGCCGATGATGCTGCAATTCCTAGTTTTGTGGCTTCTGATTTATTGAGCCAAGCCGAACACGGAATTGATAGTCAAGTAATTTTGGTATCAACTTCAAAAAAATTAATCGAAGAAGTAGAAATTGAAATCAACAAGCAAATTCAAGTTTTACCACGAAAAAACATTGCCGAAAAAGCAATTGAAAATTCCAAGTTAATTTACGTAGAAAATGACAAAATTGCTTTAGATTTAATCAACGAATATGGTCCAGAACATTTTATAATTTGTACCAATAATGATGATTTTTATATCGATAATATCGAAAATGCAGGTTCTATTTTTATTGGTAATTTCACACCCGAAAGCGCTGGGGATTATGCCTCAGGAACCAATCATACGTTACCAACAAACGGTTATGCCAAAAATTATTCAGGTGTAAATTTGGATAGTTTCTTAAAATCAATGACTTTTCAGAAAATTTCACAAAAAGGAATTCAAAATATAGGAAAAGCCATTGAAATTATGGCTGATGCCGAAGGTTTGCAAGCACATAAAAATGCTGTGAGTTTAAGGTTAAAATATCAGGATTAATATCCTAACAGGTTTTTAAAACCTGTTAGGTATAATTTAATAAAGTAAAAATGAAAACATTCAACATACAAAATCTCATAAGGGAAAATATAAAAATAATGAAACCGTATTCGTCTGCTCGTGACGAATTCAAGGATTTCGACCAAAATATTATATTTCTTGATGCCAACGAAAATCCTAATGAAAACGGAGTAAATAGGTATCCAGACCCACAACAAAAATCAGTAAAATTGGCTTTATCTGAAATAAAAAGAGTACCTTTAACTCAAATTTTATTAGGAAACGGAAGCGATGAAGTTTTAGATTTACTGTTTCGGGCTTTCTGCGCACCTAATAAGGATAATGTAATTACTTTGCCGCCAACCTACGGAATGTATGGTGTTTTGGCTAATTTGAATGCCATCGAAAACCGTGAAGTTTTATTAAATGAGGAATTTGAACCTCAAATTGATAAAATTCTACAAAAAGTAGATTCCAATACAAAAATGATTTTTCTATGTTCGCCAAACAATCCAACCGGGAATTCATTTGCCGATGAAAGTATTGTAACTTTACTCAAAAATTTCAACGGAATTGTAGTTCTAGATGAAGCCTATATTGACTTTTCTGAAAAAGATAGTTGGTTACAAGAAATCAATGATTATTCGAATTTAGTAATTACTCAAACCTTATCAAAGGCCTATGGAATGGCAGGAATTCGATTAGGAATTTTATATGCATCTTTAGATATTATCGCCGTTTTAAACAAAATAAAACCGCCTTATAATATTAATGTTTTAACTCAAAGTAAAGCATTGCAATATATTCAAAATCAAGAAATTGTAAGAAATCAAATTTCAGAAATAAAAGAGCAAAGAAATTTAGTTTACGGACAATTATTAAACACTAATTTTGTAAAAGAAATATACAGAACAGATGCAAATTTTATTCTTTGCAAAGTCGATGATGCCAACAAACGATACAATCAGTTTCTAGAAAAAGAAATCGTAATTCGCAATCGAACCAATGATGCATTATGCGAAAATTGTTTAAGAATCACAATTGGAACCGAAAAAGAAAATCAAAAATTAATCGAAGTTTTAAAAGAATTAGATAAGATATCCTAACAAGTTTTTAAAACTTGTTAGGTATTAAAACATAATAATTATGAAAAAAGTACTATTCATAGACCGCGACGGCACAATGATAAAAGAAACCGTCGATGAACAAATCGATGCCTTCGAGAAAATGATTTTTTATCCAAAATGTATTCCTTTTTTGAGTAAAATCGCTCAGGAACTCGATTTCGAATTAGTAATGATTACCAATCAAGATGGGCTTGGAACAGCAAGTTTCCCTGAAGAAACCTTCTGGCCAGTACATAATTTTATAATGAAAACCTTCCAAAACGAAGGCGTAATTTTCGATAATGTATTCTTAGACAGAACTTTTCCGCACGAAAATAAAAACACGCGAAAACCAGGAACAGGATTATTAACCCAATATTTTTCGACAGATTATGATTTGGCAAATTCTTTCGTAATTGGAGATAGATTAACCGATGTTGAATTAGCAAAAAATCTAGGTTCAAAAGCAATTTTCATAAACGATAATACCAATTTAGGAACTGGCGAAATATCAGTAAAACGTTCAGAATTAGATGAAACAATCATTTTAGAAACCAACGATTGGCAAAAAATTTATGGATTTTTAAAACTTGAAAGTCGTTCAGCAACCATAACTCGAAAAACTAATGAAACTGACATTTTCATCAATTTGAATCTCGACGGAACAGGAAAAAGTAAAATCGAAACCGGAATTGCTTTTTTTGACCATATGCTCGACCAAATTGCACGTCACGGTCAAATGGATTTAGAAATTCTTGTCAAAGGCGATTTGCAAGTCGATGAACATCACACTATTGAAGACACAGCCATTGCACTCGGAGAAGTTTTTGCAAAAGCATTGGGCAATAAATTAGGTATAGAACGTTATGGTTTTTGCCTACCAATGGACGATTGTTTGGCACAAGTAGCCATAGATTTTGGCGGAAGAAATTGGCTAGTTTGGGAAACCGAATTCAAGCGAGAAATGATTGGGCAAATGCCAACTGAAATGTTTTTTCACTTCTTCAAATCCTTTACCGATGGCGCAAAAGCCAACTTAAACATCAAAGCAGAAGGCACCAACGAGCACCACAAAATCGAAGCCATTTTCAAAGCATTTGCCAAAGCAATAAAAGTGGCTGTAAAACGAGATGTCGAAAAAATGATTTTGCCAAGTACGAAGGGAATGTTGTAGCCCCTAACCCCCGAAGGGGGAACTCAAATTTTGGGTTGAGGAATATTTACATAAAAACAGAAAAATAAAAAATGATCGACAATATTTTAAATACAAAGATAGGAGTTCCCCCTTCGGGGGCTAGGGGGCTTGTCATTATCGATTACGGCGCAGGAAACATTCAAAGCATTCAATTTGCATTGCAAAGATTGGGTTACGAAGGTGTTTTGTCAAATAATATTCAAGAAATTCAATCAGCAGATAAGGTAATTTTCCCTGGCGTAGGCGAGGCGAGTAGTGCAATGAAAAAACTTCGAGAAAGCGGTTTAGACAAAATTATACCAACATTAACCCAACCAGTTTTGGGAATTTGTCTAGGAATGCAATTGATGTGCAACTCATCAGAAGAAGGAAATACCAAAGGATTAGGAATTTTCGACGTCGATATCATCAAATATTCAAACGCCGTAAAAGTACCACAAATGGGCTGGAATAATATTTATAATCTAAAATCTAAACTATTTTTAAATATTTCCGAAAACGAATATATGTATCTAGTTCACAGTTTTTATGCCCCAAAATGTCAAGAAACAATAGCCTTAACCAATTACGAAACCGAATATTCATCAGCATTACAAAAAAATAATTTCTATGGCGTACAATTTCACCCCGAAAAAAGCGGAAAAATCGGAGAACAAATATTAAAGAATTTTTTAGAATTATAACTTGGGCGTTCGAGCGGGCTATCATTCCAAATCTTTTTTTAATTGCTGAAAAAGCAATTAAAAAAAGGATTTTCCCTTCACCCGAGCCTGACGAAGGAAGTGCGAACAGACGAAGTAATCCCTAACGCATAATCAACCATATATCAATAAATAATATTAATTTAAAATCCTATTACCCTAGTAGGAATTCCCTGTTGCTAACTCCCCCTTCGGGGGCTGGGGGGCTGGGGTTAGGGGGCTTAATGAGAATAATTCCAGCAATAGACATCATAGACGGAAAATGTGTTCGACTTTCAAAAGGCGATTACAATACCAAAATAATTTATAACGAAAATCCACTCGAAGTTGCTAAAGAATTCGAAGCACACGGAATTGAGTATTTACATTTAGTCGATTTAGACGGAGCAAAATCCAGTCAAATAGTAAATCATAAAATTTTAGAACAAATTGCATCAAAAACCAAATTAAAAATTGATTTTGGTGGCGGATTAAAATCAGATAACGATTTGCGAATCGCATTCGAATCAGGCGCAAACCAAATAACAGGTGGTAGCATTGCCGTTAAAAATCCAGAATTATTCCAACAATGGATATCAAAATACGGTTCAGAGAAAATAATTCTTGGTGCCGATGCCAATAACGAAAAAGTAGCCGTTTCGGGTTGGCTAGAAGAAAGCAAAGAAGATTTAATTCCATTTATTCAAAATTATCAAAAATCAGGAATAGAATATGTAATTTGTACCGATATTGCCAAAGATGGAATGTTACAAGGGCCAAGTTTTGATTTATACGCTAAAATATTGGAGCAATCTAAAAGCATAAAACTAATAGCATCAGGTGGAATTTCTACTTTTGACGAATTACCAAAACTAGCCGAATTGGGCTGTGAAGGAACAATTATTGGTAAAGCCATTTATGAAAATAGAATTACACTGCAACAATTAGAACGGTATATTTTGTTATCCTAACAGGTTTTAAAAACCTGTTAGGTATCAATTTTACTAACAAATACCTAACACGTTTTAAAAACCTGTTATGTATAATTTTACAAACTTATTCAACTAACTAATACCTAACAGGTTTTTAAAACCTGGTAGGATAACAAAAAAAAATGTTAACAAAAAGAATCATACCTTGCCTCGATATTAAAAACGGACGAACTGTTAAAGGCGTAAACTTTGTCGATTTAAAAGATGCTGGAGACCCAGTTGAACTCGCCAAGAAATACGCAGAAACTGGTGCTGACGAACTTGTTTTTCTGGACATTTCAGCGACCGAAGAACGCCGAAAAACATTAATAGATTTAGTTCGCAAAGTAGCAGAAACCATAAATATTCCGTTTACAGTTGGTGGCGGAATTTCATCAGTTGAAGATGTTGAAGTATTACTGAAAAACGGAGCAGATAAAGTTTCAATTAATTCATCGGCAGTAAAAAATCCACAATTAATAAACGAATTGGCTTTGGCATTTGGTTCACAATGCGTTGTGGTTGCTATTGATGCTAAGCAAATCGACGGAATTTGGAAAGTACACTTAGTAGGAGGAAAAGTGGCAACCGAAATCAATCTATTCGATTGGGCAAAAGAAGTAGCCATTCGTGGAGCAGGAGAAATTCTGTTTACATCAATGGACAACGACGGAACAAAAAACGGTTTTGCAAATGAAGCATTAGCCAAATTATCCGAAATTGTAAATATTCCAATAATCGCATCGGGTGGTGCAGGAAATATGCAACATTTTACAGATGCCTTTATTAATGGAAAAGCAGATGCAGCATTAGCAGCAAGCGTTTTTCATTTCGGCGAAATTGAAATTCCAGTTTTGAAAAAAGAATTACAGAAAAATAATATTTTAGTTAGATTATAACAAAATAAAGACCTAACAGGTTTTAAAAACTTTTTAGGTCTAAAAAAAGAACAATATGAAAATAGATTTTAATAAAAATCCCGACGCATTAATTCCGGCAATCATTCAAGATGCAAAAACTAAAACAGTTTTAATGTTGGGTTATATGAATGAAGAAGCCTACAACAAAACTTTAGAAACCAAAAAAGTAACTTTTTTTAGTCGCTCAAAAAGTAGATTATGGACAAAAGGCGAAGAAAGCGGTAACTTTCTAAATCTAATTGACATTAAAGTAGACTGCGATAATGACACACTTTTGATAAAAGTAAACCCCAATGGACCAACTTGTCACACAGGTTCAGATAACTGTTGGCAAGAATCTAACAATCAAGAATATGGATTCATTTCAAAATTAGAAAATACTATTCAAGAGCGCAAAGAAAATACTACTTCAGATAAAAGTTATGTGGCAAGTTTATTCGAAAAAGGAATCAATAAAATCGCTCAAAAAGTAGGCGAGGAGGCAATTGAAGTTGTTATTGAAGCAAAAGACAATAATGATAATTTATTTCTCGATGAAAGTGCCGATTTGTTGTTTCATTATTTGATTTTATTACAAGCAAAAGGTTTTAAATTACAAGATGTTGTTAGTGTTTTAGAATCGAGAGAGAAATAAATTATTAACTTTATTCTTTTGAATTAAAGTTTTGAAACCTTATATTTACTTCCAGATGCAAAATAAAGAAGTAACAATTATTGGTGGTGGTTTAGCGGGTTTAACAGCAGGAATTCATTTGTCCAAAATTGGAATTCAAGTTACTATTATCGAAAAAAATGGTTTTCCGAAACACAAAGTTTGTGGCGAATATATATCCAACGAAGTTTTACCATATTTAAAATCACTTAGTATAGATTTTGAAACTCTGCATCCAACAAATATTACCAAACTTCATTTTTCTACCAAAAACGGAAAATCAATTCATGCAAAATTACCATTAGGCGGATTTGGAATTAGTCGTTATGTTTTAGATGAATTTCTCTATCAAAAAGCCATTTCAAATGGTTGTAAAATCATTCAAGAAAACGTCGAAAACGTTGATTTTATTAATGATGAGTTTATAATCACAACTTCTGAAAACACAATTCTAAAATCAAAGATAGTAATTGGTGCCTTCGGAAAACGTTCCAATATTGACCAAAAATTAAATCGTAAATTTATCCAACAAAAATCGCCTTGGTTGGCAGTAAAAGCACATTACTTTGGTAATTTTGATGCTAATTTAGTTGGTTTGCATAATTTTAAAGGCGGTTATTGTGGCGTTTCTAAAGTTGAGAATGATAAAATAAATGTTTGTTATCTTGCTGATTATGAAACTTTCAAACGATATAAAAACATAGATGATTATCAAAAGAACATCGTATCAGGAAATCCATTTTTAAAAGACATTTTAGAAAATTCAACTTTGCTTTTTGATAAACCATTAACCATTAGTCAAATTTCTTTTGAACAAAAAAAAGCCGTCGAAAACCATATCTTGATGATTGGTGACACGGCTGGATTAATTCATCCATTATGCGGAAACGGAATGGCAATGGCGATTCACAGCGCAAAAATAGTTTCTGAATTGGTAGAAAAATATTATAATAATGGAATCATTTCTAGAACTGAATTAGAAAATCAATATCAAAAACAATGGAATGTAAATTTCAAAAATCGTTTAAAAGCAGGTAGATTATTGTCAAATATGCTACAAAAACATAAACTTTCAGAGGTTTTACTTCGTATGTTGATTGTATTTCCATTTTTACTGACATTCATAATCAAAAAAACGCATGGAAAGCCAATATAAACTGCAATTTCAAAATTTAATTTTACGCTAAACTTCTAATCTCTATATTTAAATAATGCCAATAAATACAAAACACCGATTGGAAAGCAAATATAAAGGGCAATTTCAAAATTTAATTTGACTCTAAACCTCTAATCTCTATGTCTAAATAATGCCAATAAATACAAAATACCGCACAAGTGAATCCGAGATAATGGATGATTTTGAAATGGAAGGCGAAATTCTTCGAGAAGCATTAGATAAAATTGCGAAAATAAATCAATTGCTTGGCGGAAATCAATTAACTTTACAAAGCGTTCAAAAACTCATTAAGAATATTGAGAGAAAACAGGAATTTACAATTGTTGATATTGGTTGCGGAAATGGTGATATGTTGAGAAAACTAGCCGATTTTGGAATAAACAATAACTATAATTTCAATTTAATTGGTATAGATGCAAACAGTTTTACAATAAATTATGCCAAAAAATTATCTGATAAATATCTAAATATTAGTTATAAATGTGAAGATATATTTGATAAACAATTTAGTGAATTAAAATACGATATAGTATTGTGTACGTTGACATTACACCATTTTAAAAATGAAGAAATAAAAAATTTGATGAAAGTTTTTTATGAAAATTCAAAAATAGGAATTGTAATTAATGATTTGCACAGAAGCAAGATTTCCTATCGATTATTTCAATTAGTTTGTTTTGTTTTTAGATTGGCAGAAATGCCAAAACAGGACGGATTAACTTCTATTTTACGGGGTTTTAAAAAAGAGGATTTAATTGATTTTTCAGAAAAATTACAATTTAAAAAGTATGCAATAAACTGGAAATGGGCGTTTCGTTATCAGTGGATAATAAGGAAATAGAATTTAGAAAAGAGAATATAGATAAAAAATTAGCATATTAGCGGTTAAAAATGAGTGTAAAAATAATATCAGTTGCTAAGCAATTGCCCAAATATTCAAGAACAACCGAAGAAATTATTCCATTTCTCGATGCATGGTTAGTAAATCAAGACGAACGGTTTATTCGAAAGGTAAAGAAAATTTTCGAAGGTGCATCTGTTGACAAACGCTATTCAATCATGGATCCAGTTGAAGTTTTCACAAAGACTTCTTTTGAAGAGCGCAATGATATTTATGTTCGTGAAGTGATTGATTTAGGTGAAAAAGTTTTAGATAAAACACTCAAAAAAGCCAATTGGAAACCCGAAAGTTTAGATTATATAATTACTGTCAGTTGCACTGGAATAATGATTCCTTCGCTTGATGCTTATTTAATTAATAGTTTAAAATTGCGTCAAGATATTGTACGATTGCCTGTTACCGAAATGGGTTGTGCTGCAGGAATATCTGGAATTATTTATGCCAAAAATTTCTTGAAAGCCAATCCGAATAAACGAGCAGCAATTATTGCTGTCGAAAGTCCAACAGCAACTTTTCAATTAGACGATTTTTCGATGGCAAACATTGTGAGTGCTGCGATTTTTGGTGATGGAGCTGCCTGTGTTTTACTTTCTTCATATGAAAACGATAATGGTCCAGAAATATTATCGGAAGAAATGTATCATTTTTATGATAATATTCACATGATGGGTTTCAAACTCATAAATTCTGGTTTACAAATGGTTCTTGATATTGAAGTTCCTGAAACAATAGCCAATCATTTTCCCGATATCATTCATCCGTTTTTAGAAAAAAATAATCTAAAAATAAATGATATTGACCATTTGATTTTTCATCCTGGTGGAAAAAAAATAATCACAACAGTTGAAAGTTTATTTTCAGGTTTAGGAAAAAATATTGATGTTACTAAAGAAATTTTACGTTTATATGGCAATATGTCTAGCGCAACAGTGCTCTATGTATTGGAACAAATTATTGAAAACCAACCCAAAAAAGGTGAAAAAGGATTGATGCTTAGTTTTGGTCCAGGATTTTCAGCGCAAAGAGTTTTACTAGAATTTTAGAAGCCCACCTAACCCTCCCAAAGGGAGGGCTTTAAAAAATTTGAGTAATTTTTGGTAAAAAAAGCAATGACAAATATAGAAATCATATCAAAACTACCCTATTCCAAGCCTTTTTTGTTTGTTGATGAAATTATCAATGTAAATGAAGATGGAGTAGAAGGCTATTTTACTTTTGATGAAGATTTAGATTTTTATAAAGGTCATTTTAAAAATAATCCAATCACTCCAGGTGTCATTCTGATTGAAACTATGGCTCAAATTGGATTGGTTTGTTTAGGGATTTATTTATTGAAAGGCGAAGAGAAAAATTTTAGTTTTGCCCTAACATCGTCAGAGATTGAGTTTTTAAAACCCGTTTTTCCTAACGAAAAAGTAATAGTTTATTCCGAAAAAGTATATTTTAGATTCGGAAAACTAAAATGTAAAGTAAAAATGATGAATGCTAAGAATGAAGAAGTTTGTTCTGGAACTATTTCGGGAATGATTTTACAAAGTTTATGAGTTTAATTTGAAAACTGAAATTGATTTTTGTAATTGATATTGATATTTGAAATTGTAATTGATATTGAAAAAAAGAGTTGTAATAACTGGTCTTGGCATTGTTGCTCCAAATGGAGTAGGACTTGATGCGTTTACAAATGCCATAAAAAACGGCATTTCGGGCATAAAACACGATTCTGAACTTGAAAGATTACAATTTTCATGTCAAATTGCAGGAAAACCTGAAATTTCTACTGAATTCTCTTTAAATTATTTTACTGAATTAGAATTAAGGAATTTTAATTCTTCTGGCATATTATATGGCGTAATTGCTGGAGTTGATGCTTGGAAAGATGCGGGATTATCTATGGAAATTCAAGAAAATCCTGATTGGGATTCGGGAACTATCTTCGGAACTGGAACTTCAGGAATAGATAAATTTCGAGAAAGTATTTACAAAATTGACGATTTTCAAACAAGGCGATTAGGCAGTACAGCAGTCGCACAAACCATGAATTCGGGTGTAAGCGCCTATTTGGGCGGAAAATTAGGTTTAGGAAACCAAGTAACCACCAATTCATCAGCATGTACAACTGGAACCGAAAGTTTTTTAATGGCTTATGACCGTATAAAATCAGGGCAAGCCAAACGAATTTTAGCAGGAAGTACGAGTGATTCTGGACCTTATATTTGGGGCGGATTCGATGCTATGAAAGTTTGTACTTTCAAGCACAATCACGAACCCGAAAAAGGTTCAAGACCAATGTCTGCATCGGCTTCGGGATTTGTACCAGGAAGTGGGGCAGGAGCATTTGTTGTTGAAGATTTAGAATCGGCACTGGCTCGTGGTGCGAAAATTTATTGCGAAATTCTTGGCGGAAACATCAATTCAGGTGGCCAACGAGGATTAGGAACAATGACGGCTCCAAACCCAATTGCTGTTCAAAAATGTATTGAAAATGCTATCACAAATGCTGGAATTTCTGCAAACGTTATTGATGCAATCAACGGACATTTAACTGCAACATCTAAAGATAGTTTAGAAATCGAAAATTGGACGAAAGTAGTAAATAGGAGTGGAGCCGATTTTCCTTACATCAATTCATTAAAATCGATGGTTGGACATTGTTTGTCGGCTGCAGGAAGTATTGAAAGTGTAGCTTCGATTTTGCAAATTCATCAAAATTTTATTTTTCCGAATATTAATTGTGAAGATTTGAATCCTGAAATTTCCACTTTAATTGATGCTTCAAAAATTCCTCAAAAAGTCATCGAAAAAGAAGTAAATATAGTTGCAAAAGCAAGTTTTGGTTTTGGCGATGTGAATGGTTGTGTGATATTCAAAAAATTTATACTTTAGCACAATGCCAAAACGCAATTCTCCTAATGACTTGAAAGAAATCGACGATTTGAATCGATTGGATGATATTGTTCATGATAAACGTAATGCAAAACGAGCCGTTGACAAGAAAACGAGGCGTGACAGACATTATGAAAAACAATTTATCAAAAACACCATAAAAACACATTTAGAACCCATTATAAAAATGACAAAATCTGAAATAATTGAACAATTAAAGTCCATTGTAAAACCTTATATCAAAAATCAAGATGCCTTTGATAATCTTAGTGAAAATACAGATTTTATAAACGATTTAAAAATAAATTCCGCTAATTTAGTAGATGTTGTTTTGGATATTGAAGAAGTTTTCGACGTTGTAATAGATAACGAATCAATGGAAAAAATGTTGGATGTGAAATCTGCATTAGAAATTATTGAAACCAAATTATCTGAAAAATAATGATTGGAAATGATGTTGTTGATTTGGAATTATCACGAGAGGAAAGTAATTGGCAACGAAAAGGTTTTCAAAATAAAATTTTCACTAAAAAAGAACAGCAATTAATTCAAAATTCAGAAAATCAAGAAATTACACTTTGGATTTTGTGGAGTAGGAAAGAAGCAGTTTATAAAATTTGGAATCGTGAAACTGGAATCAGAAAATACAATCCAATACAATTTGAATGTTTAGATTTGGATTTAGAATTAGGAAAAGTTAGATTCGAATCGAAAATATATTTTACAAATACTGAAATAAGAAACGATTTTATTCATACTATAGGAGTCTCAAATTTTAAAATTTTAGATGAAATTCTATCTTTAAACAATTCAGTTAAAATCGAAAAACAAAACGGAATTCCTTTTTACATTACCAAAAATCAAAGTTTAAAACCCGTTTCAAAATCGCACCATGGGCGATTTGAAAAAATTATTTCAATTAATTGATCCCTAATCTAGATTTCAATTTCAGAAATAATAATGCAATTGAGTAAGCATCTTCGGATGAAGAATCTCTATCACTTTTTGAAATATCAAACTTTTTCAATAAATCATCGATTGCAAAACTTTTATCATTTATATCTTTGAATTTGCGGTACATTACTTCAACATCAAGTGCTTCGTTTTTGAGTCGACCACAATTCAATCTATCTAATGCTTCGTTAATTATTTCTATGTCAAAATTAATTCTATGACCAATTAAAACTGCGTTTTCTATATAATTAATAAATAATCTCATTCCTTCGGATTCAATAACTTCTGATTTATCTGAAAAAAATTCATTTTCAAGATTTCTATTTCTTTTAAGATTAATTTCAAACGAATCATTAACCACTACAGCATTATTTATGACTGAAATACATCCAATTGACAAAATTAAATCATTTTTAATGTCAAGTCCTGTAGTATTCATACTCAAAACCACAAATCGATTAGACTTTTTATCAAATTTTGACAAATAAGTCTTCCAGAATGAAGGAAAATCTTTGTTTATATTTTTTATCCAATCTATCATAACCTATGAAAAATGAGTTAATTGAAATTTATCTTTAATCAAATCTTCTAAATCTTTCATCGGCAAAAACAAGTTTTTAAGTTTTTCTTTATCTGATTTTGACATTTTTTCTAAATCTATAAATTCTCCTTTTGAATCGTTTTTTAAACCTTCCAAAGTCCTAATTCGTGATAACTCAAGAAAAGCTTCTGCACAATTTCTATAAATTTCTCCAAATTTAGGTTCTACAATTGCTAATTGTTTGAATCTCAAATAGGTGTTATTAATTCCTTTGATATTATTACTCAATACCAATAATCTTGCGCCATCGATCAATGGCATAAGTGCTCTAGTTTTTAAATCGAATTTTCCTTTATTTTCTCCTTCTTCTTCAATATTAAACTTTTTGAAAAAATTTAATGGTGTAGGTTTTTTAAGTGCATCGTTTCCGAGATAATCAAACAAAAGTGCATTGTTTTTACGTTCTTGAAAAATAATTTCTGACAAGGCTTCTTCTAATTGAAGTTCGCCATAAACTAATTCATAATCAAAGAAAATTGGACTAATTTCATCGGTGTTCTCACCTGGAGTATTAATCCAATTGCTATATTGTGTTGTCCAGTCTGTCAAGGACTTACACCATAACATATTACTAGCCATATGACCATTTCTACAACTATCAAACCCAACTTTTTCAAGTGTTGAAGTTGTTCTTTTGGCTAATTTTAGAAAATAATCTTTTACATCTCGATAGGAGTTTGCAGGAACATCTTCAAAAATTAGAATGCTGTCTTGGTCTGTATTCAAGGTTTGTTCTTTACGACCTTGACTACCAATACTTAACCAAGCAAAGCGAACAGGAGGGGAGCCTAATTCTAAAAAAGCCAATTCAATTGCTCGTTTTGAAATTGCAAAATTAATTTCACCCGCAATCATTGAAATATGTGATAATGGAATATTTTTAGTTATGGAGTTTTGAATTAATTCGCTTAATTTTTCATAAACATTTTTTAAATCTTTTGAAGATTGTGAGCGCTTGATTTCCTTTATCAAAACCCCAGGATTATTGGCTTGAGCTACTACTAAATCATGTTCTGTAATAATTCCTTTTATTTCCGTTTTATCAGTTCCATCAAAAGTTACACACAAATGACTCACACCATGTCGAAGCATCAGTAATTGTGCTTCGGCTAGTGAAAGATTTTCTGAAACTGTAATTACCGGTGAGGCCATAATTTTATCTATTGAAGATAGAATGGGTAATCTGCCTGTGGCGACTTTTGAACGAAAGTCTTTGTCTGTTACGATTCCAATCGGAAGTTTTTTATCTGTAATCAAAAGATTATCGACAACATTATCTGTCATCAATTGAGCAACCTCTTGGATTGTTGCACTTGATTTTGAAGTAATTGGCTTTTTTGAATACTCTAAAGTTTGAAAAAACTGTGTTTCTTGTTGTGATTCACCTGATAAAAGTGAGTCAGAAATTTTATTTCCTATTTTATCTTTTGAAACAGAAGCTGTTGAAGCAAAACTTTCAAGTAAAAAGTCTAGAACTTCTGAATTTTGAGCAAGTAATGGTTTAAAAATTTCGATAGGAATAGCATAAACAACACATTCTTCTCTGGCTGTTGCAGACATCATATAATTGTTTTTTGCAAAAAGCGGACGTAGTCCAAAAACATCTCCAGAGTGGCATTTGTTTAATAAAGTTTCTTCTGCGTCAGAAACCACTGTAAGACTGATTGTTCCTGAGTCTACAACATAGAACGAATCGTGTAATGAGTCGTTTATTTGAAAAAGAATTTTTCCTTTTTCTAAATTTTGAACTTTAATATGAGTTGCAACATTCAAAAGTTCTGATTCTGATAAGGTATCAAATGGTTGGAACTCTTTTAAAAAATCTGCAATTCGTTGAGCAATAGGATTCATAATGACTTTATTTCTAAATCATAAAAGTAGTGTAATTATTTTTGTAAGCCAAATAGAATATAAGTTTTTGTATAAATTAATTGGATTTAAATGTATTCAAAAATATTCTATTTTACATAATATAAATTATAGTTCGAAATAATGTACTTTTAAATCTAACTGAAATATTAACTAAATTCTATTTCTTTAATTTTTTTACAACAATTTCCTTTTTGGTGTTTATTTCATTTTTGGATTGTTGTAGATGATTTGAAATTAATTTATCTATTAATTCATCTTTTGTTAAATGATGAAATATGGTTTTAACTTTCGTCTTGAAATCTAAGGTAATTTCATGATTTGGTTTTGTTTTGAAAATTTGCTTTGCCCATAAAATGGTATTATTTTCTTCTAAACTTTCTAGTGTAGGTTTTTTAAATTGCTGAAATTTAATTCCTAATTCTTTTTCGAAATTGACAATTTCAGAAACTTCTTCGGGTTGTAAAATTGTTAATGCCAATCCTTTTTCGCCTGCACGTGCTGTTCTACCGCTTCTGTGAACATAATTCTCATAGGTATCTGGTAAATGATAATTGATTACAAATGATAATTCTTTTACATCAATTCCTCTTGAGGCTAAATCGGTTGCAACCAAAATATTAATATTAGACTCTCGAAATTGATTCATGATTCGATCACGAATACCTTGAGATAAACTTCCGTGTAATGCCCCTGAAGAAAATTTATTAATGGCTAAATTTTTGGCTAATTTGTTAACTGCGGCTTTAGTTTTACAAAAAATAATGCCTCGTTGACCGTCTTTTGAGGTTAAAAAATGCATCAGAACATCTAGTTTTTCTATTGGATTGACAACGACGTATTGATGTTCGATTTCTTGATTACCAACAGTTTCCATATTGGTTGAAATTTGAACTACATTTTTATTCAAATAATTTTGAATTAACTGTTTAACGGTTCCTGGCAAGGTTGCTGAAAACAAAAATGTTTTATGATTTTTTGGACCCGAGGTCGAAGTAATTTCAGCAATTATTTCGTCTAAACTTTCTTTTAGTATCGAAACCATTTCGTCTGCTTCGTCTAGCACTAAAAACTCTGTTTTATTAAGTTTTATTGCTTTGCGCTGTATCAAATCAATTAATCTTCCTGGTGTTGCTACCACAAGATGTGTTGTATTTGAAAGTTGTTCTATTTGAGGTTTTATTGGAGTTCCACCACAAATTGATGCTATGGAAATTTCTGGAAGGCTTTTTGAAAATTCTTGTAAATTATTGAAAATTTGTTGTCCAAGTTCACGAGTTGGTACTAAAATGACAACTTGAATATCAGTTGATTTTGAATCAATGATTTGCAACAATGGCAAACCGAATGCGGCAGTTTTTCCGGTTCCTGTTTTTGCTAATCCAACAATATCGGTTTTGTTTTCTAAAATCAAAGGAATGATTTCACTTTGAATTGGAGTTGGAACTACTATTTTTAATTCCGAAAGTGTTTTAACGATGGAATCTGAAAGTCCTAAATCAGTGAATTTTTTTGACATTTTAATAATTTAATGTTTAATCAAGAAGACCTCACAGGTTTTAAAAACCTGTGAGGTCTAAAAATAAATTAATCTGCTTCGTTCATTATTTTTTCACGATATTTTTTACCCATGAGTAAAATGAGTTTTGTATTGTAATCTTCGATTAACCATTCGCGATAGTTTTTACTACAATGACTCAGACATGCTGAATATCGTTTTACACGGCTTTCGATGTCTTGGCTAAGTTCTTTTGAAAGTGTTTTTGCTTCTTGCAAGGTTTCGGTATTGTCAATGCACATGGCCGCGTGCTGATCAATGGATTTGTCTAATACAACTTTTGAACGCTCGTTTTTTGAAATGGCAGTTTTATGTTCTTCGTCCACATCAAAAGTAACTACTGCCGTTTTACTGAATTTTTTTCGTAATTCGTCAGGCATTACGTATTTGAAATGGGTTTCGATTTCGGCATCATCACGAAGATTTTCAAGATAAAATTCGGGTGATTTAAAAATATGCTGCCAATCGATTGGCTCATTCCATAACCCGAAACGGGCTGCATTGTTTCCTAAATCTAGTACTGTAAAATTATCTTTATTTGTCAGTTTTCGTGAACCTCGACCAATCATTTGAAAGTATAATGTCAATGATTTTGTGGCACGATTTAAGATTATTGTTTCTACTGTTGGCTCATCAAATCCTGTTGTTAAAATGCCAACAGAAGTTAAAATGGCATCGGGAGTTTTTTTGAACCATTGCAAAATTTCTTTTCTTTCATCTGCATTATTGGTATTGTCCAAATGTCTAATCGCATATCCTGCTTCTCGAAAGGTTTCGTAAACATATAACGAGGTATTGATTCCGTTGTTAAAAATCAAGGTTTTTTTGCCTAAAGATTTTTCGGTATAGGCATGCAATAATTTTTCTTGCATTGCCATATTGGTATATAAATCATCAGAAGATTTGACGGTATAATCGCCATTTATTCCTACTTTTAGCGAGGTTAAACCAACATCAAAACTATAGGTTGTGGCTTTTGCTAAAAATCCTTGGCCAATCAAAGATTGTATTGTGTCTCCAACGATTAATTCACTATAATTTTCGTGCATTGGCAAACTAATGTTTGAACTCAAAGGTGTTGCCGTAACTCCCAGAATAAAAGCGTTTTTGAAAGAACTCAAGAGTTTTCTGAATGAATTGTAATGGGCTTCATCTATAATTACGAGTCCAATATTATCAATTTGTAAAAGTTCGTCGTTGAGGCGGTTTTTGAGTGTTTCAACCATGGCTACAAAACAAGAATATTCTCCCTGATCTGGCAATTCTTTGATTTTGCTGTTGATGATTTTGTTTTTTACATCAAAGCCTTTTAACATTTTAGAGGTTTGTTTGCAAAGTTCTATTCTATGTGTTAGAACTACCACTTTTTTGTCATTATTTGCTAAATAGCGTCGCACAATTTCTGAGAAAATAACTGTTTTTCCTCCACCGGTTGGCAATTGATACAATAAATGATGATTTTCTGGTGCGTTGTCTAAACGTTCAAAAATGGCGTCAATATCCTTTTTTTGGTAGTCATACAATACTTTTTTGTCTTCTAATTCTACTTCTAAATCGTTTTGAAACATATTTATTTTTCTAATTTGCAAAAGTACAACTAAAAAACACATAATAATACTATGTTTTTAGGAAAGATTTGTATAAAGATGTAACCAAAATACAGAGTCTTAAGATTTAAGATTCGAGTATTAAGACTTTAAAACAATAAAACTGTTATGAATTTATAATCTTAATTCATAATACCTTCTTACTTAATACTTTGAATTAGTATTCCAAACGTTCAATTATAGCATTAAAATCGATACAGTTAATCCAATTTTGGTTTTCGGATTCATCTCTTACTGCCACTACCCTACTTTGAAATTCGTATAATATTCCTTTTTCGATCATAAAACTAACCGCTTGTTGGAAAGAAAGTAACATACTTTTGTAGAAAGCCTGGCTTGTTATTGGTTTTTCTGAAGATAAAACCTGAGCAATTTCAATGTTATACAACATGATGTCTGCAACAATAAAAGAATCTACACCCAGTGAAATGAAATGTTTTATAAACTTTTGAGCGACAGAGCGTCTCATTTTTGGTCTTTTGCCTCTAACTGGGAAATATTCATTAGAAATTTTGAGTTTGGCATCTTTTACTAGATTTTTTTCGTTTGGATTAAAAACAAAATCATAGTATACTTTTACGTCTTTGAATTTATCATACATTTCTACCAATTGCTCTTCTAATTGGGTTTTTGTTAACTCGTTTAAATATTTTTTTAAATCTTTTTTACTCATGTTTAAAAATAGAATTTATTTTCTTAAAAGTCTTTTTATCAAAATTATTTGTAAAATGTGTTTTAAAAATCAAATTTTGAATCATTCTTTAATTAGATAAATTCCATCGTCTTTTATTTCTATTAATTTTTCACGATACAAGGCACCAACTGCTTTTTTGAATGTTTTTTTACTCATTTTCAAAACCGTTTTGATATCTTCGGGATTTGAATTGTCATTCAAACGAAGAAAACCTCTACTTGCACGAAGTTCCTCAAGAATTTTTTCGGCATTTGGTTCAATACTTTCATAACCTTGAATTTGCAAGGCTACATCGATTTTATGGTCTGGTCTTATGGCTTTTATAAAACCTCTCATTCGATCACCAGTTCGAATGGCATCATCATAAACTTCATCTTTGTAGAGTAATCCTTTATGTTTTTCGTTAATGATTACATTGATTCCGAGTTCTGTAATATGAGAAACAATCAAATCTACTTCTTCACCTTTTTCGACTGTAATGATTTCATTTTTTAGAAATTGATTGGTTTTGCTCGATGCAACCAAACGTTTCGTTTTTTCATCCATGTAGAGATAAACTAAGTAACGTTTCCCTTTTTCCATTGGTCTGGCTTGCTCTTTGAACGGAACCAGAATGTCTTTTTCCATTCCCCAATCCATAAAAGCACCTATTTGATTGACATAATTCACACGTAAAAGTGCAAATTCATTTAATAAAATATAGGGTTCTAAAGTTGTTGCAACTGGTCGTTCTTCGTGATCCAAGTATACAAAAACAATCAACTCCTCTCCTATTTCAAACTCATTTGGTACATATTTGTTTGGCAATAAAATATCATGGATTCCTTCTGGATCTTCCTCTGGATTTCCGAGAAAGATTCCGACTTTAGTATCTCGAAGTATGGTTAGCGCATTGTATTTTCCTAGTTGTATCATAGTCATTTATAAAGTTGCAAAGGTAGCAAAGTTTTAGTTGATTTTTCAAAACCTAAAAAGGATAACTTTTATTGAAATAAATCATCGTTTTTGAGTAATTTTGTTTTTATATTAAACTTATATAAATGAAATCAATTTGTTTTCTTTTCTTGTTACTATTTTTTTCTGCTTCTCAAAATCTATTTTCACAAACTATTTTTGACCCAGAAATTAAAAAAATGGTTTCTGAAATACAATCCGAAAGTTTAAAAAATATTGTAAACAAGTTGGTTACTTTTGGAACCCGCCATACTTTGAGTGATTCGAAAACTCAAAACAGAGGAATTGTTGCTTCTCAAAAATGGGTAAAATCAGAATTTGAAAAATATGCGTTGGAATCTCAAGGAAGGTTAACATCTGTCATTGATTATTTTAATTTAAAGGCAGACGGAAAACGAATTCTAAAAGATACAGAAGTTGCAAATGTTATGGCAACTTTAAAAGGAACCAACCCAAACGATTCAAGAGTTTTAATTATTAGTGGTCATTTAGATTCACGTGCTACAGATGTAATGGATGCTCAAAGTGATGCTCCTGGCGCAAATGATGATGGTTCTGGAGTTGCTGCAATGATGGAAATTTCAAAAATAATGTGCAAAAGACAATTTCCTTTTACCATAATTTTTGTTGCAGTAACTGGCGAAGAACAAGGTTTGTATGGAGCAAGACATTTGGCAGAATTCGCAAAAACCAATAACTGGAATATTGTTTCGATGCTAAATAACGACATGATTGGCAACAGTTTATCAAGCGGAACTGCAATAAGAAACAATACAAAAGTGAGAGTTTTTAGTGAGGCTATTCCTTTTTTAGAAACTGAAAGCGAAGCCAAAATTCGTAAACAAATTAATCGTGATAATGATAGTCCATCTAGAGAATTGGCTCGTTATATCAAAACATCAACTAATCAATATGTAGATCAACTAGATATTGACTTGGTTTATCGAAACGATCGATTTTTGCGTGGTGGCGATCATACTCCTTTTATGCAAAACGGGTTTACTGCGGTTCGTTTTTGTGAAATGAATGAAAATTATGAGCAACAACATCAAAACCTGAGAACTGAAAATGGAATTAAATATGGTGATTTACCAGAATTTATGGATTTTGAATATTTAAGAAAGGTAACTTGTGCTAATTTAGCCACTTTAGCAAACTTGGCACTTTCTCCTTTTTCTCCGACTGATGTTGGAATTGAAATAAAAGAATTGACAAATTTTTCTGATTTAGTTTGGAAAGCCTCAGAATTAAAAGTTCCTTTTGGATATAATATTTTGATTCGTGAAACTGCCTCTTCTCATTGGGAAAAAACAATTTTTACAAAAGATACAAAAATTAAAATTCCATTTTCAAAAGACAATTACTTTTTTGGAGTTCAAGCAGTAGATGAATTAGGACATTGTAGTTTACCAATTTTTCCAATTCCTGTGAAAAATTAAGTCATTTAACAAAAAAAGCGTCCAAAATTTGGACGCTTTGATATAATTTTATTGTTATTATTTGTTGTAAACACTTTCCTTTTTGAAATGTGTTGCCAATAAATAATAAACAACTGCTCTGTATTTTGATTTGTTTGATTTTCCGTATTTTTCCATAACAGCCTCAATTGCTTTGTCTAACTCAGGACTATCTTTTAAACCTAATTTCTTAACTAAGAAATTATTTTTTACTGTGTCTAATTCTGATTGTTGGCTTCCTGCTACAGTAGCAGCATCTTTGTTGTAAATAGATGGACCACAACCAATTACTACTTTCGTTAGAAAATCCATATCTGGAGTTACTCCACATTTGTCTTTCAAATCTGATGCGTAAACTGCAATCAACTCGTCTCTCTTGCTCATTTTTTGTTAGTTTTAAATTGTTTAATAAGTTCAAATTTAATTAAAAAAAATTAATAACAAAATATTTTTTTAAAGAGTTTTCTTATTTTAGACTAAATGATTGAAATAATCGAGTAAAAACTCATTATTAACTTTTGTTGGGGTAAAAACTTCTAAAATAGCAGGATTTCCAATTTCATAAAAACCATTAAGTTTTGAATTTAATGTTTCAATTGAACTGGCAATATGATATTCGAAACTATACATTTTTGCCAAATGTTCTGCTGTTAAACAATGTGAAGTTTCAAAAAAAGTATTAAAAACAGGTGTTTCATTATGTCCTGGCAAAATTCTGAAAATGCCTCCTCCCCCATTATTAATCAATATGATTTTAAAATTTAAAGGAATGTAATTGTTCCACAAGGCGTTGCTATCATATAAAAAGCCAATATCGCCAGTAATAAAAACAGTTTGCTTTTTGCTAACAACCGCAGCACCAATTGCTGTCGATGTGCAACCGTCAATTCCGCTGGTTCCTCGGTTACAAAATATTTCAATGGAAGGATCAAAATCAAACAATTGAGCATAGCGAATCGTAGAACTATTGCCTAACTGTAGTTGAATGTTTTTTGGCAAATTTGGAATAATTATTTCAAAGGCTTTAAAATCACAAAACGGAATTGTTTTTAAATACTCCAATGATTTCTTTGCACGAATTGATTTTATGGTTTGACCAAGTTGATTATAGTTACTTTGATTCTGAACAGTTAAACTAAAAAAGTGTTTAAAAAAAGAATTAAAGTTAGTTTCGAAATGATGTGTTAAACAACCAAAAACATCGTAGGCTCTTAGTTCATCTATGTGCCAATGGTGTTTTGGTTTGTATTTTCGAAGCATTGCTTTTACTCGCTTTGAGACAATCATTCCTCCAAAGGTAATAAGAATTTCGGGTTGGAAATTGATATAATCTTGTTCTGAAAACGGTGTAATTATTGCATCGATATTATTGATAAATTTTTCGTGATGCCAATTCGAAATCGTTTCGGTCATTACAACAATTGATTCATCGTTTGCAATTCGATTTGTAATTTCAATATCGATTACGTCAGGAAAATATTCTCCAACTAAAATTAATTTTTTGGGTGCATTATTCCAAATTTCTGCAAATTCAGATAAATTCTCAATGCCATTTGATTCTATTTCTGTAGTTTCATCAATACTAATTTTATTAATTGAAAGTTCTGAAATGGTCTGATATAAAGGTTCTTCAAAAGGAGCATTAATATGTACTGGACCTTTTTTAATTGAGCAAATTGAAATTGCTTCAATAATTTTCTGATTGTTTTCTTCTGAAAAACCATCAATTAAATTTGCATTATATAAGGAATGATTTTCGAATACATTTTGCTGACGAATTGTTTGTCCGTCACCAATATCTACTTTTTCTAGAGGTCTATCTGCTGATATAACAATAAACGGAATTTGATTGTAAAAAGCCTCGGCAAATGCGGGATAATAGTTCAATAAAGCCGAGCCCGAGGTGCAAACTACAACCACTGGTTGTTGAAGTTGTTGTGCCATCCCAATAGCAAAAAAAGCCGCACAACGCTCATCAGCAATACTATAACACTTAAAAAATGGATTATTTACAAATCCAATAGTTAAAGGAGCATTACGAGAACCAGGAGAGATTACAATATTTTGGATTCCTTTGAGCCTAAGTATTTCAATGATGCTTTGTGCTAAAGGTATTTTCGGATAAATCATGTACAATTATTCAACAAAACAAAGTTACAAATTTGTGAAATGATAATTGATATTTTCAAGTAAGATTTTCTTATTTTTGAAAAATATTTTTAATACACATCATGAAACAAAAACTTTTTTTTATATTTCTCTTTTTGATAGGTTTAAGCTCAAGAATCAACGCTCAAGAGATTTTGAAGTTTGATGAAAATAGTTTTTCAACTATTTTATTACGATCAAAGACCGAAAAAAAGCCTATTTTCTTGATGTTATATGCCACTTGGTGCACACATTGTGAAAACATGAATAAAACTGTTTTTACAGATCCACAAGTAATTGCTTTTTTGAATTCGAATTATATTTGCACCAGACAAGACATTGACAAATCCGAAGGGATAATGCTGAAAACAAAATACAATCTCAAGGTTACTCCAGATTTTTTGTTTGTGAATGAAAACGATGAGTTGCTTTTTAATATTACTGGTGAATTTAAAAGTGCCGATTTAATTTCTGAAGCAAAATTAGCACTAAACCCGTCTAAACATTTGCCATTTTTAGAAAAACAATTCAAAGATAATCCAACAAATCCAGAAAAATGTTTGGCCTATTTGACCATTCTAAAAAAAGGAAAAGAACGAACTGAATTGTCCCCAATTGCAGAACAATATCTCAAATCGCAAACTGATGCACAATTGGTGAGTGAACTGAATTTTAGAATTATTTCGTATGGAATAACTGATATTAAATCAAGAGAATTTCAATATCTTCTAAATCATCAAAAGGAATTTGCTACCGTAACCTCACAAATGCGAGTGGAACGAAAATTGGCTAATATTGTTACCGAATTACTGAAACCATATACTATCAATTACGATACGATAAACTACAAAAAGCAACGTGAAATTGCAAAAACCATCAACAATCAACGTACAGATTCGTTGATTTTTATGTATGATATCTCGATTGCTGGCGATACAAAAAACTGGAAATCATACTCTAAAGTTTGTAATGAATTTGTTGAAAAATATGTTTGGAGTAACAAACAAAAACTAAAGCAAATTTGTGAAAATTATTTGAATACTATCAAGGCTATCCCAGATTTAAAAAATGCATTGAAATGGTCTCAACATGCAGCAGAAATCAATGAATCGTATGATGATTATTTGCTGATTTCGAAAATATATTTAAAACTTAAAGATAAAAATTCTGCTATACTTTCTATCAAGAAAGCAAAAGAAATGACAAAAATACTCGGAAAAACATCTAAAGAAGTCGTCAAAATGTATAAAGAACTTGGTTTGAAATAGCATGAAAAATCTAGATATAAAAATACGAAAATACGAGTCTAAAGACACACAATACATTTTAGAGATTATCAATTTTAATATCTTGAATTCGGTTTCTTTATATGATTATACTATTAGAAGTTTCGAACAACAAAAATCAATTTTAGAGGACAAAATAGCAAAAAATTTCCCAATTATTGTTGCAGAAATTGATGGAGTTTGTGTTGGTTTTGGAATGTATTCAGAATTTCGCTTTCGCGAAGCCTACAAGTTTACTGTGGAACATTCTGTTTATGTTTCAGAGGAATTTAACGGCAAAGGAATTGGCAAACTGTTGCTTTTAGAATTAATTGTTTTAGCAAAAAAACAAGGTTTGCATACGATGATTGGAGTTATTGATTCTGAAAACCAAAACAGTATAGATTTTCATAAGAAATATGGTTTCGAAATCGTTGGAACCATCAAAGATTCTGGTTTCAAATTTAATCGTTGGTTACATTCGGTTTTTATGCAACTAATTCTTGAATAGTTTTATAACACCATATTTTGAGATCATAAAAGGCTTATAAGTTAAATCGTAAATGAAAACTTATAAGCCTTTTGTAGTTTATTTTGAAACTATTTATTGGTTGACCCAATTCACAACTTCAGAATCTGTTGGGTTGACTTTTGATAAAAGTACTTTTTCTAAATGACCTTTTTCATTGATTAAATATTTTTGAAAATTCCATTCAACTTGACTGTCTTGCAAACCATTCATTGATTTTTGAGTTAAAAATTGATAAATCTTCGCCATGTCATCTCCTTTAACTGAAACTTTACTCATCATAGGAAAAGTAACTCCATAATTTTTAGAACAAAAAGCACCAATTTCTGAATCTGTGCCTGGTTCTTGTTTACCAAAATTATTGGCTGGAAAACCAACAACTACAAAATTATTAGCCTTATATTTTTCATAAATTGCTTCTAAATCTTTGTATTGAGGTGTATACCCACATTTTGATGCCGTGTTTACAATTAAAACTTTCTTTCCTTTTAGACTTGCAAAATCAAATTCTTGACCTGATAAATCTTTAACTTTAAATTGATGAATCGATTGTGCATCAGCTATTTTCTCTTCCATAACTACTTTATTTTCTATTTTTGTAATGACTACTTTTTTTTCTTGACCTTTTTTCACTTTTAATTTCTGAGAAAATCCTCCGAAACTGATTAAAAAGACTGATAATGTTATTGCAATTGTTGATTTCATAATTTTTATTTTTGTAAAGTTATTAAATTATTTTTTAAAGTAAATTCTATAATTAAAATAGGAAACCAATCCTAAAAACGAAATTGCTGCTGCCGATTGCCAAATCCAACTCAATGAAGTTGCTTCGCCACTAGCGTACGAATGCAATCCCGAAAGGTGAAAGTTTACACCATAATAGGTAAATAAAATTGATATAAACGCAAACATACTCATGATATTGAAAATCCATTTTCCGCGTAAAGCAGGAACAAATCGAGCATGAATTACAAATGCATAAACCATAATACTAATCAAAGCCCAAGTCTCTTTTGGATCCCAACCCCAATATCTTCCCCAACTTTCGTTGGCCCATTGACCACCAAGAAAATTTCCGATAGTCAACATCACTAATCCAACGGTCAAAGCCATTTCATTGATATAGGTAATTTCTTGAATATTCAAATCCATTTTGGCTTTGTTTTTTTCATTTGTCAAAATCATGAGCAACAATGAAACACCGCCCAGAATCATTCCTAATGCAAAAGGTCCATAACTAGCAACAATCACGGCAACGTGAATCATTAACCAATACGAATTCAAGACTGGTTGTAAATTAGCAATCTCTGGATCAACCCAATTTTGATATGCAGCCCATAAAATCATGGCACTCACAAAAGCCGATGCCGCAACAGTCATTTGCGATTGACTTTTTGTGTAAAATAATCCAAAAATTAAAGAATATATTGAGGTTACTTTCAGTTTTCTGTCAAAAGCCAAACCAAAAAACATAGTAGACCATGATACATATACAATGGCTTCGTAGGCATTACTCCATGGTGCATGTCCAGAAATGTACCATCGAGCAATTAATGCAATGGTATGACACAAAAACAAAAGTGCAATTCCCACATGAGAAGCATTGATTAAAAAATCTACAATTTTGTTGTCTTTGAAAATTTTTAGAATTACAAAAAACAACATTAAAATTCCTGCAAGAAGGTAATATTTATATAATTTTTCAAGAATATTTACCTTATTATACAGTAACTCTAAATCCACTTTCTCTGCACTTGGCATGACTTTACTTCCGTATTTATTTTGAAATTTCAAAATTCCACCTAAATAAAAATCAGATTCTTTGTAGTTTTTCTTTAAAACAGAGTTATCTAACGAATTGAGGTAAATCGGAAGTATTTGTTTCGTAAAAACAGAATCCATTCCTTTCATTTTGGCCTGACCAAGTTCAGGAAATGAAATCCATTTGTTGTTTTTGTTGTTTGGAATTGGAAAAATTTTTAGAATTCCACCGCCCAAAGCACTTTCTAAAAGCACTACTTTTTTATCAGTTTCTATAAAATCTTTTTGAAACTGATTCGGATTACCTGCTTTTGATGCCTCTTCTAAATACTTTGTGAGTTTATAATTTCCTTTGTCATCAAAAAAATCTACAAATTTTGCAAATTTTTGACGTTTTTGAACTCCAATAATTTGTCTGATGCTGTCATTATTGATATTGATGTACACAAAAGGAACTTCATACCAAACTTGCGCAAATTGAGTCATGGAGAGAAAAACCTGATCGGAATTCATTTTATGATAGGTATCAGAATGGCTCACTTTACGAAGTAATTCCGATGAAAATGTATTAATCGGTTTCATTCTTCCACCAGCATCTTGAATAATCAAACGACCAAATTTTTCGGCGTGCGATTCAGAAACCTTAAACTTTTCTAATAAAGAATCAATTTCTTTGTCAGTGGCTTTACGGCTTCGATTTTCAACATGAGTTTGAGAAAATCCAGAAAGACACAAAAACAAAATCAAAAGGGTAATTAATTTTGATTTCTTGTTCTTTACTACGTCTAATTTTCGTTTTAGATCATCAAAACGAGTATTTTTTGTTAGTAAAATCGCCATCATGGCAAAAAACAACATGAAATAACCTGCATAAGTAATTGCTGTTCCCCAAAAATCGTGACTAACAGAAAGTACAGTTCCTTTTTCATCTGCATCAAACGAAGATTGAAAAAATCGGTAGCCTCGAAAATCTAAAACATGATTCATGTAAATTGCTGCATCAAAATTTGGGGCATCAATTACAGATACTTGGCTTTCGTAAGACGAATAACTCTTTTCTGTTCCAGGATATTTCTTAGCAATAAAATCATTAAGTTTAATTTTAAAAGGTAATTCGTAGACTTTGCTACCAAAAGCAATAGTAAAATCTAAAGCACCAATTTTTACATTTCTTGGTTCACCATCTTTTCCTTTCGAGCCCAAAACCGTAATTTCCTTCTCGATTCCTTGAGATTTAATAGTTAAAACTAGTGCGTCTTCACCGTTTTTGGCTTTAAAATTATTATCAGATTCATATGCAATAATACCTTTTTTTGCTGGTTCAGGAAAAACAAATCTAGCATCACCAACGTTGTATAAAGATCGCATCATCAAAGGTTGCACAATATCTTTGGTAACTTTTCCTTGAAATTTATCCGCCATTCGCATAAACTGACCTTCAAAAGGCATGGAAACAGTGTATTCTGAACCTGTTGTATTGATGTTTATGGCTCCTTTTGTAACCTTATTTAATGAAAACAATAAATTATGAATATTTTGAACTTCGCCAGATTTCAAAAAATGTTCATGTCGAGTTCCGTCGGTTGCTTCTACTAATTTGAGATAAATTACTCCATTTTTATCTTCTTTTATCATTTCTTTTGCTCCCATGATAAAAGTTTTTTTAACAATCTCAAACGGAATTTTATCAAATTGATTTGAAAACGAAAAGTTATTTTGAATGCGCTGCGAAAACAAAACTGGTTTTTCGAATTTGAGTCGTTGCATCGTGCCATTGTGTTCACCATCAACCATGAATTTCAAAAATGTTTTATCAGAAAAAAATCTGCTTTCCGTTGCATTCTCTCGAATTGGCATCATGCCTTCAAAAGAAATATATCGAGTTATGAAGGCTCCTAATAAAATAAAAATAAAGGCTAAATGTTGCAAAAGTGTCGCCCATTTTTCTTTTCGCAATAATTGATATCGCTTGATGTTTCCAAGAAAATTAATCAAGAAAAACACGTGAATAGCCTCGAACCACCAAGCATTGTAAATCCAAATTTTTGCTGTGTCGGTATTATATTTGCTTTCTATTAGCGTACCAGCAATCATTGCAACCGCATAACCAATAAACAAAACTGCCATCAAACGAGTAGAAAACAGTATTGAAAGTATTTTTTTGTACATTATATTCACTTTTATTAAAGTGATGCAAAAGTAACGAAAAATGTTTGGTTTAATTGAAGTTAAAATTGATATTTATAGAATTTTTATGAAGTGTTTTAAAGTAAAATAGATATTAAAAAACTTTCAAATTTTTTTTTGGGGCGTGTCCCCACTTCCGTAAAAACTACAGTGCGGTCAGGCTTTTCATTACAATCCACGCAAAAAAGCGTGGGATTTTCATTGCAATCTTTCACGCAAGAGCATCGTACTTGTCAAGTATCCTCCAATAACTCATTCTCTTTAATAAAAAAGCAGTTTACACTATTTCCTGAATTTCTAATAAACACATCTTTGAGTATATAGTTTCGTAACATGTTACATACAGTTGTTTTAAACTACTTTTTATTAAAACAAATTCTACGAATTCTAACAAATTATTTAACATTTATTATTACTTTTGTTTCATAATAAAAATACGTTCTTATAATTTATAATATAAAGCATTGCTTTATTCTTGTCTTTGAAAACTCGAAATTTCTAATTAATACAGGAATAAACTTTGCCCATGCTTTGCGTGGGCTTTGTTTATTTGTATTAAGGGTATTCGAGTACCTCAAAGACGATAGACATTGCTTCACGCATTTTTTTATAAAATAAATATACTAACTAAAAAAACCATCTTATGGCAATTAGTACAAAAACAACCATCGTAATTGATGGTGCAACCCTAACACGATTTTCAGAATTGTCCATCAGTCAAAACGTAAATGCACATCATTCGTTTTCGGTCGTTCAACCTGTGCCTAGAGAATTTGTAGATCAAGCCATTGAAAAATCTCAAGGCTATGTGGGCAAAACTATCAAAATAGAAATTGAACCCAACAACATGAAAACGGATGCACCATTGGTTTTTAATGGCATCATCACACAAGCGAACCTCATTCGAAAAAACGGTGCTGCTGGCGAAATCCATATCAATGGCTACAGTCCAACCATTGCACTTGAAGGATTGCCAAACACCAAATCCTACTCTGATAAATCTTTTGCGAACATGGTTCAAGAAATATTAAATAATTACACTCGAGTTCAACTGCGACCAACCATCAATTTCAATAACACTTCCTCGTTGCCCTACACGGTACAATATCACGAAAGCGATTTCGGATTCTTGCGTCGCATGGCGCAGAAAAAAGGCGAATGGTTGTATTTTAATGGCGAAGAATTAATTTTCGGAAAACTAAAATCAAAAACATTCACGCTCGAGTATGGTCGTTCGTTGCACAATTTCAATATTGTAATGAACGCAAAACCATTAGGCTTTGAATACACAGGTTATGATGCCAGTAGTAGCGAAACCCAAACTGCGAATTCCAACGAAATCAATTATCAAGCAAAAGGCTACTCCAAACAAATGTTTGATGCTTCAAACAACTTGTTTCCCAACACAGGAAATAGTTTGTACAGCAACCCAATCGAAGAAAGCGGTTCGTTTCGACACCTCAACGAAAGAGTCACTACTCAAATGCAAGCCATGGCATCGAATTTGATTACTGCCACAGGCGATAGCGATGAAACAGGTTTACGCATTGGCGATGTCATCATCATTAACGAATCAGCATGGTCAAACACAGGCGACCCACGAGACGGAGTAAAAGAACAAAACTTCGGAAGTTAAATCATTACCAGTTTAACGCACTATTGCGAGGAAACAGGACAATACAGCAACCGTTTCAATGCCATTCCTGAAAGTGCTTTAACACCGCCCTACGGTGATGTGCACAGCACACCAATTGCCAACACACAACCCGCAAAAGTAACAAACAATAACGACCCAAAAGGTCTCGGACGAGTACAAGTACAAATGCCATGGCAAACTCGAAACAACGAAACCACGCCATGGATTCGCATGACGAATCCACACGCTGGTGGCGGAAAAGGAATGTATTTTATTCCCGAAATTGGCGAAGAAGTTTTAGTAGGTTTTGAAGGTGGCAATGCCGAAAAACCCTACGTAATAGGTGCGATGTATAACGGAAATGAAAGTTCGGGGTTTGCCACCCCAAATAACGATTTCAAAGTCACTCAAACCAGAACAGGAATCAAAATCGTCATGAACGATGCTTCAAAAAGTTTACTCGCCGAAGACCCAAGCGGAAACTCGGTG
>JANPDC010000130.1:0-11252 GCA_031431275.1 Bacteroidota bacterium | reverse complement strand
GAACAATCGTCCATGGCTATATAACCCAATGATTGAACTTTTTGATGCAAAATAGTTCCGTCAAAATAACTGCAATTAGATCCTGTACCGAGAATACAAACTATTGCTTTTTCGTTTTTTGGTGTGGTTGCATACACAGCCGCATAGGTATCCTCGTGAACGGTAACTGTAGCATTTGGAAAATAATTTTGAAAAACTTGGGTTAAATAATTTTTCATTCTGTCTGTTCCACATCCTGCGCCATAGAAAAATAGACTATCGACTTCTTTGGCATTGTGCGAAATATCAAAACGCTCGTTTAAACGAGTAATTATTTCTTCATCATTCAAAACTTCTGGATTTAATCCCAATGATTGGGTTGTAAATAATACTTTTCCAGCATTATCAATTGCTATCCAATCAGCTTTGGTTGAACCACTGTCTACAAGTAATTTCATTTATGATTTTAGATTTATGATTTTAGATTTAGGATTTTGACTAAATTACTAAAAAATGTTTTGTTTTTAATTTAAAATATAGTTGTTTTTAAATGCTGATGCCCTAGCCCTGATGGAAGGGTATCCCAATTTTTCATCGGGAGGAATGACAGCAGGAAATAGCTTTAAAAAAAAATCTCATTAATGTTGAAACTAATGAGATTTCTTGTAAATATATCATTTTATTTTAATCCTGCAATGTGAACCGATAAATCGATTAATTTGCTTGAATATCCGTACTCGTTATCGTACCAAGAAATGATTTTGAAGAAGGTCGAATTCAGTCCAATTCCTGCTTTTGCATCAACAATTGAAGTTCTAGAATCGGAAATAAAATCTTGTGAAACGACTAAATCTTCAGTGTATCCTAAAATTCCTTTCATTTCATTTTCTGATGCTTTTTTCAAAACTGCCATAATTTCGTCATAAGAAGTTTCTTTGGCAACTTTTACGGTTAAATCAACCACAGAAACGTCAATTGTTGGAACTCTCATTGACATTCCTGTCAATTTTCCGTTCAATTCTGGAATAACTTGTCCTACTGCTTTAGCTGCTCCTGTTGAGGACGGAATGATGTTTACTGATGCTGCACGACCGCCTCTCCAATCTTTTCTTGATGGTCCATCGGCTACCATTTGTGTTGATGTTGATGCGTGAACTGTTGTCATTAATCCTTCTACGATTCCGAAGTTATCGTTGATTACTTTTGCTAAAGGTGCTAAACAATTGGTAGTGCAAGAGGCATTTGAAACTACTAAATCTGTTGCTTTTGCATTGTTATGGTTTACTCCCATTACAAACATTGGTGCATCTGCTGATGGTGCAGAAATAATTACTTTTTTTGCACCGCCTGTAATATGTGCTTTTGCGGTTTCGACTGTTGTGAAAAAACCAGTACATTCTGCAACTACGTCTACTCCTACTTCATCCCATTTCAAGTTTACTGGGTCTTTTTCGGCAGTAATTCTGATTTGTTTGTCGTTTACGAAAAGTTTTCCGTCTTTTACTTCTACTTTTCCATTGAAACGTCCGTGTACTGAATCGTATTTTAGTAAATATGCCAAATGATCGACATCTAATAAATCATTTATTGCTACTACTTCGACATTGTTGCGGTTGTATGATTCTCTAAAAACTATTCTACCAATTCTACCAAAACCGTTTATTCCTAATTTTACCATTTTAAATTTTTGTTTAAAGTTTGAGGTTTCAAGTTTAAGGTTGCTCAACTTGGAACTTGAAACCTTAAACTTGAAACTATTTTTATGTTGACATAATATCTGATACTCTCAATAATTCTTCGTCGATTGGATAATGACCTTTTATGGCTTGTTCTAAAGGTGTTAGCGTGATTTGGTCTTGCATTACTCCTACCATAAAATTAGATTTTCCGTCTAATAGTGATTCCACTGCTTTTACTCCTAACCGCGAGGCTAAAACTCTATCATAACAAGATGGTGCGCCACCGCGTTGCATGTGACCCAATACTGATACTCGAACATCGTATTCTGGCAAATGTTCTTCGACATAATCTTTTAATTCGAATACGTTTTTGCCCATTTTATCGCCTTCGGCAACGACAACTATGCTTGATGATTTGCCTGATGCTTTACTTTTTATTAAGGATTCTAGTAATCTGTCGAGACCTAAATCTTCTTCTGGAATTAATATTTCCTCTGCTCCTGCTCCAATTCCTGCGTTGAGTGCAATGTGACCAGCATCTCGACCCATTACTTCTACAAAGAAAAGTCTATTGTGTGAACTGGCTGTATCTCTAATTTTATCGATTACATCGACTACTGTGTTCAATGCTGTGTCGTAACCTAATGTATGACTTGTTCCGAAAATATCGTTGTCGATGGTTCCGGGAATTCCCATTACTGGAAAATTGAACTCGTTATTGAAAATTTCTGCTCCTGTGAAACTTCCATCTCCGCCAATTATTACTAGCGCATCTACACTTGAATTAACTAAATTTTCGTGTGCTTTTTTTCGTCCTTCGACCGTCATGAATTCTTTTGAACGAGCCGATTTTAAAATTGTTCCGCCTTTGTTAACGATATTATTTACTGATCGCGGTCCCATTTCTTTGAAATCGCCTTCTATCATTCCTTGATAGCCTCTGTAAATTCCTATACATTCTATATTATGATAAGCACAAGTTCTGACTACAGCACGAA
Source organism: Bacteroidota bacterium (assembly GCA_031431275.1). Taxonomy (GTDB): domain Bacteria; phylum Bacteroidota; class Bacteroidia; order Flavobacteriales; family Flavobacteriaceae; genus Flavobacterium. The sequence continues at coordinate 8,596 of JANPDC010000130.1, read as the reverse complement.
TTGCTGCATTCATTCCAGGAGAATCTCCACCTGAGGTTAGTACGCCGATTTTTTTAATTGAATTTGACATATTTTTATTTGATTCGGTAAATTTATAAAAGAAAAAATAGCAATTGTAGATGCCTAAAATTATTTTGAGTACAACTCACAAATTCAAACGTTTTCGTTGATAAGTTTTATTTTTATAAAAAATTGAAGTTGAATTTAGGTATTTTAGTCATCCTCTACAGGTTTTGATTCATTATTAGGTTTTGGGACTAATTTTTCTTTTTTCTTTTCTTCGGCTGGTGAATTTTCAATTGGGGCGATTTCTGAATCTGAAACATGCTCATGATAATCTTTGTTTTCTACAGGATTTTTTTTTGCTTTGAAAACTTTACCAACAAATTCGCTAAAAGTATCAAAATCTACTTCATAAGAAATTCCTAAACCTTGTGTGTAACCTATTCCTTCTCCAATATAATTAATTTCGTTTTCACGATTAAAAACACGAACATTTAGAGTTCCATCTTCGTTGACACGATATTGTAATTCAACATTTCCTACAATCCCAGATTCATTTACACCTCCAACAGGTACTCCTACTTGTCCTTTTAGATATACTCTTTCACTTAATTGAGAGGTAACACCCACATTTACTTTACCGCCTGTATTGGTGGTTTGACCAACTGGGGTTCTTTCTGCTCCAGTATAAACTACATCAAATTTTATTTTACTGTCTTGATCTTGAAATAGATCACCAAATAAACTACTTGCTTTTTCGTAAAGATTATTGTATGCAGCGGCCTGATTTAGTCCTTCGTCACTCAAAAATCCTCCTGTTGAAAGCAGTACAAGCGCCTGTTTTTGTCTTGTATCTTTATCGCTAAGTTTTGTTTGAATTTCGGATTTTAAAATTGGATTTACAGATGGAAAATCAATACCAAAATCAGGTTCTGGATTACTCAAATTTCCATTAATTCCGATAGTTACAATCACTGGAACTTTTTTGTTTAGGGTTGAGTTTTCCAAAAGAACTCCAGGATTTGCAAAAGACTTATTATAGGTTGCTTCAAGATTCAAATCTGCTTTTAAAGGATCACCTGTCCAACTGATTGATCCGTTTTTCTTTACATCAAATTCTTTGTCTACTAAACCTGCATATTTAAAAAAGTATTTTCCTTTTGTGATGGCAATATCTCCTGTCATATTGAATTTTCCGAGGGTATTAATGGATAAATTCAATGATCCAAGACCATTTCCGATCATGGTATGACCTGTATCTTTGTTTATAATTATTTCAACTTCAGCATCTGGGGTGATATCAAAGTCAAAATTCATTTCTACACCATTGTATTTTTGGGGCTTTGCAACTGTACCTGATTTAATATTTTTTTTCTCATTTTCTGTAACGAAATGTATGTAACTGTTTGATGAAACTGATTCTCCGTTGCCTATTGGGATTTTAATTGATGTTTTTCTATTTGATTTTGCATTTACATCAATGAATAAACTACTAATTGGTCCAGAAATATTGGCGTTTCCATCAATAAATGCTTTGCCATAATAGGCTGAATCTTCTGAATAATCTGTATCTAATGCAATTAAATTTCTAGAGTCAAGGTTTAGGTCTAATTTCCAATCTCCAAAATTTTTGTGTTGAATAAAACCATTTAAAATTCCTTGAGTATGATATAGTGTATCACTCAATTCTGCATCTTTTATTATAAATTTTGATCTTGTTACATCTACAACTGTATTGTCATCGAATAAATAATTCACGTTTAGGTAAGGAATTTTTACCCCTGAATCATCTAAATATAATCTTCCGTTTATATCTGGATTATCAACGTTACCAATAATTTTAGCATTTCCAGAAGCAAAACCTCTAATGTTTGTTATTACTGTTCCTCCTATTCCATCTAAAACTCCTAAATTAAATTTATCAAAATTTAAATCTAGATCAACGACTGTTTTTCGATTTATTATGGATAAATTTCCTTTGGCACTAAATGCTTCAATACTTTTATTCTCGATTGATGAATTAATTTCGAATTTTGTTAAACTATCGTCCCCTTCGATATCAAGATTCAATCGCCCGAGAAGAATTTTATTTATTGATAAACCATCTATTGTAACCATTGCAGTAGGTTGATATATGGCATTCGACTGTTTTATATTTAAACCTCCATTGAGCAGACCATCAATTTTAAATTTATCTAAATCGGGTAAAACTTTCTTTAAATCGACTTCATTAAAACTTAGTTTTAAATCTTTATTTAAGGTTCCTTGTGTATCACCATTTAATGACATTGATTCATTTTCATGAGACATTATGATGTTATCGAACTTGAAATTTTTTAATAATTTATCAAAAACAACTGTATTGTCTTTAGATTCCTTTTCGTTTACGAACCACAAATTGTCTTTGAATTTGACTTCAGATTTTCGAATTCCGACTACGTTATTATTCTCATTGTTAATTGTATGAAATAAATTTAGGTTATAAAAATCCTCGCCTTTATCTCCTCCTTTAAATTCTGTTCTAACAAATAAAGTATCCTTTTGAGTAACGTTAATCAAACTAAAATCTCTGACTTTATAATATTTTGTTCTGATACTATCAACTTGTATGTATGCATTGTATAAGGGATTTTTGTTGTCTATTTCAACATTTATATTATCGACAGAGTTTTCATAAGCAACAATTTTTGGAGAGTTTATATTGAATTTGAATTCATCAATATCTGAATTGATACTTCCGTGAAATTTAGTGTTTTCAGAAATTGAAATTCCAGGATAAAAAATTTCAATAATTTTATTATTCAATGAAAAATCGAATTTGAAAAACTGACCTTTAAGGATTTTATTTGGTTTGTAGTTCGTATACAAACTTCCGATCGAGTTTTCGACCATTCTTTGTAATTGATTAAATTTGAATTTACCCACCATTTTTCCGTCAATAATGTCAGGGGAATTTATATTTATTGTACGAACTGAATTTTCGTCAAAACTCGATTGAATCTCAAAATCATCGAACTTGTATGTTGATTTTTTATTCTGATAAGTCGTATTATTAATATAGACTTTACCTACAAAATTGTCTAAATTTGTTCCAGAAACTTTCATCTTGATGTTGCCTTTGAAATTGGCTATCGAATCATTCAAAAAATTTAATCTCTTTAGATCAGCATAATCTATGTTTGTATCAAAATCATAAACATTTACAGATTTATTGAGATCTACAATTCCATCAAAATCCATTTTCAGATTTGGGTCATTGATGTTTACTTTGCCTTTAAAAAAGGGCTTTTCAAAATTTCCATCGACTACAATATTTTTATAATTGTATCCATTATACTTGACTTGATCTACGGTTCCAGAAAATTTAGTTTTTAAATATTTTTGTGTAAAACCTTTTCCTACAACGTCAACATCCATTGAAATTGTTTCAACATCTGTTCGGTTTAAAAAACTACCAATTTTAAAATTTTCAAGAATAATATTTCCTTTGTATTTAGCATTGTCTATATTTTCAATATTTTTCATTACCAAATCAGATTTCACATTTCCGAGTGATGAGGTCATTTCAAAATTTGTTATAATCTCGTTTGTGGTAACTTCTGCATCACCAATAATATTGAATTGACCCAATTTCTTTAGCGATGTTGGCAACTTTTTACCAAGAACATTTGGCAGAATTGCAGTTAAATTATCGTAATTAGAAGTTACTTTATCAAAACTTCCTTTCATATAAAATTTATTATCACCCTTTCCAAAAAGGTTTTTAAAATTTACATCACCAATAATTTGAGTGTTTTTTTGATCTGATAAATTTAGTTTTGTGGCTGTTAAATCATTTAAAGTTCCTTTTATTTTTGCTTTCAAATTAAATTTTTGATTTCGACCAATTTCCTTATAAAAATAATAAATATCATTTGTGGCCAATGATGCCTTTTCAATTTTTATATCAAAATTTACTTTGTTGTTGAAATCGGCAAAATCTTTTCGCTCATAATTTAACAAAACTTGCCCTTTAAAAACCGATTCGTTCGTTAGTATATCTAGTTTTTCTAAACGTATTTGTTTTCTGGAATAGGAAAAAATAGAACTCAAATTATCAACAAATAAACCTCTATGATCTAAAAATGACATTTTTTTGATATCAGCTGTGACATTTGAGCCAGAAACTTTGAAGTTTTCTATTTTTGTAGTCCAATTTTTCAGGTCTAAATCTTTTGGGTTTTCACGGTTTTCATCTATAAGAATAAATCTTGAATTAGTTACAAAAATTTTATCTGCTGTTAATAGAAATGGATTTGTAGATTTTTTGCCATCATCAAATGATGCCGTAAATTTATCAAAATTACTATCTTTTTCTCCTTTGTACGTTTTTAGATTAAAAACTAACCCATCTAAACGTGCATCACCAAAAAGTAAATCACCTTTATCGTAAATTCGCCATAGGTCAACTAAACTGGTATTTAGAGTTTTAGAATAAATTAGAGTATCATTTTTATAATCTTTTATAAATATTTTTTTGATTTTAACAGCTCCAAAACTTGTAACTGCAATTTCATCAATATTCATATTTGTACCATACTTTTCATTCAAAAAATCCATTCCTTTTTTTGCAAAATAGGTTTGAACGGATGGTAAAGACAAAACAATACCTAACGTCAAAGTTAGTATGATGACGAAAATTAGTATCCGAAATAGTATTTTTCTTATTCTCTTTATAATTTCAAAGGTTTAAGAAGTTAAAAAAAACTTTAAATATCATTGTAAAAATTGAACATTTGATAAAAAACATTTAATTTTGGCTTCGATGTAAAAATATAAATTTTTATGCCTTATAACCAAACATAACTCAAATTTTATGCCTTTTTTATGCAAAACAACAAGGTTTACATTCTAGCAATCGAAAGTTCATGTGATGATACTGCCGCTGCGGTTTTAGAAAACAACAAAGTTTTGTCTAATATTGTGGCAAATCAACTCATTCATACACAATATGGTGGAGTAGTTCCTGAATTGGCTTCGAGAGCACATCAACAAAACATTGTCCCTGTTATTGATGCAGCCTTGAAAAAAGCAAACATTAGTAAAAATCAACTTTCAGCCATTGCTTTTACTCAAGGACCAGGTTTGATGGGTTCATTACTTGTGGGTAGTTCTTTCGCAAAATCAATGGCTTTGGCTCTAAACATTCCTTTGATTGCAGTCAATCACATGCAAGCTCACATTTTAGCACACTTTATTGACGAAGAAAACTTTGATAAACCAACATTTCCGTTTTTGGCTTTAACTATCTCAGGCGGACATACACAAATTGTTGAAGTTTCTGATTATTTTGATATGAAAATTATTGGAGAAACGACAGACGATGCTGTGGGTGAAGCTTTCGATAAAACTGCTAAAATTTTAGGTCTTCCCTATCCTGGTGGTCCATTAGTAGACAAATATGCACAATTGGGCAACCCAAAAGCCTTTGCTTTCACTAAACCAAAAGTTCCAAATTTAGATTTTAGTTTCTCTGGTTTAAAAACCCAAATTTTATATTTTATTCAAAAGAAAAAAATAGAAAATCCAAATTTTATAGCCGAAAATTTGCATGATATTTGCGCATCAGTTCAAAATACGATTATTGAAATTTTGATGGATAAATTAAAAGTAGCCATAAACCAAACGGGTATAAAACAAGTTGCAATTGGCGGCGGAGTTTCTGCAAATTCTGGAATTAGAAAAACGTTAAAAGAATTTGAAGAAAAATTAGGTTGGAAAACTTATATACCGAAGTTCGAATACACTACAGATAATGCTGCAATGATTGGAATTGTAGGTTACCAAAAATATTTAAATCAACAATTTGAAACTTCAGATGTAGTTTCAAAAGCACGAATTCATTTTTAAAAAACAACAATGCAATTATTTTATAATTCTGAAATTTCTGAGGAAACAAAAACCTTTTTTTTCGACAAAGAAGAAAGTAAACACATAATTAAAGTTCTGCGTAAAAAAGATAACGATATTCTATTTGTTACTAATGGCTTAGGATACTTATTCACAACAGAAATTACACTAGCATCTGATACAAAATGTACGGTTAGAATTGTTTCTTTTGAAAAATCTGAAATTCCAAAATACAAATTACATTTGGCCGTTGCACCAACTAAATTAAATGATCGTTATGAATGGTTTTTAGAAAAAGCAACAGAACTTGGCGTTTCAGAAATTACACCTATTATATGTGAGAATTCGGAAAGAAAGTTTATAAAAACCGATAGATTTGATAAAATCATTCTTTCTGCAATGAAACAATCAAATCAATTATTTTTACCTAAATTAAATGAACCTATTTCTTTTAAAGATTTTATTAACTTAAAAATTGATTTCCAAAAATTCATAGCCCATTGTGAAGAAACAAATAAGAAATCTTTGAAAGAAGTTGCAAAATCAAATCAAAATACACTAATTTTGATAGGTCCAGAAGGTGATTTTTCTGAAAAAGAAATTAATTTGGCTCTCGAAAAAAAATTCGAACCTGTTACTCTTGGAAACACTAGACTTAGAACCGAAACTGCTGGAATTGTTGCTTGCCATACGATGGTTTTCATAAATGAATAAATAATGAAAAAAATAATTCTACTATTACTTATATCATCATTCGGATTTTCTCAAGAAATTGCACTTGTAAAATATTCTGGCGGTGGCGATTGGTATGCTAATCCAACCTCATTACCTAATTTAATAAAATATTGTAATGGAACTATAAATACAAAAATTAAGTCAAAGCCAGGAGTTGTAGAACCCAGTAGTCCAGATATATTTTCATATCCCTATTTGCACATGACTGGTCACGGAAATGTTGTTTTTAGCCCTTCTGATGTTGAAAATTTAAAAAAATATATGATTTCAGGTGGTTTTCTGCATATTGATGATAATTATGGAATGAATGAATATATTAGAAAAGAAATAAAAAAACTTTTCCCAGATAATGAGTTAGTTGAAATACCTGCAACACATATTATATTTCAAAAACCTTTTCCTTTTCCTTCAGGAATTCCAAAAATTCACGAACATGATGGTAAAAGACCTCAAGCATTTGGAATATTTATTGATAACAGATTAGTACTAATGTATTCCTATGAAAGTGATCTAGGAGATGGTTGGGAAGATGTCGAAGTGCATAATGACCCAAAAGAAATTAGGGATAAAGCACTAAAAATGGGTGCCAACATATTAAACTATATTTTTAACAATTAGTTATTACCATGGTAAAACCGTAAAAACCTATTATAATTGCTGATTTTACTGGTAATAAACATATTATTTTGTAGTATACTCAAAATTTTAACATATTTATTTTCATATTAATATTGTCAATCAAATAATTGTTTGTATAATTGTAACGGATAAAAATAATTTTATCTAGTTATTAACCAAACCAAACCAAATTATGAAAAAGATTTTATTAAGTGCATTCGTACTTGCAACTATGTTTTCTTGTCAAAAAGATGAAACATCAATTCAAGAAATTGCTCAACCAGAAGGATCTGCGTTAAACGCTAAGAGAGCCTGTGGAACTCAAGAAGTTTTAGAAAGACAATTGAGAGAAGATCCAACTTTAGCAGCGAGAATGCAACAAATTGAAAATTTTACTAATCAAAACATCAATACTGTTTTAGAAACTTCAAGATTAGTAAACGGAAAAATTCAAATTCCAGTTGTAGTTAATGTATTGTATAGAACAAGCGCTGAAAACATTTCTGCTAGTCAAATTCAATCACAAATTGATGTGTTAAATAAAGATTTCAATGCTGCAAATTCTGATTTTGGATTAGTTCCATCATTATTTGCTGGTGTTAAAGCTAACGTAGGAATTTCTTTTGTTCTTGATAATGTTGTTAGAAAATCTACAACAAAATCATCTTGGGGAACTGCTGATGCGATGAAAAAAACGTCAACTGGTGGTATTGCACCAACTAGCCCAACTACTAAATTAAATCTTTGGATTTGTACTATTGGTGGTGGAATTCTTGGATATGCTCAATTTCCTGGAGGTGCATCTGCAACTGATGGTGTTGCAATTGATTCAAAATATATTGGAACAAACGGAACAGCAACTTTTCCTTACAACTTAGGGAGAACAGGAACTCACGAGGTTGGTCACTGGATGAATCTTCGTCACATTTGGGGAGATGCAAATTGTGGTAATGATTTAGTTTCAGATACGCCTGTTGCACAAACTTCAAATTTTGGAGTACCTGCTTTTCCAAAGAATAGTGCATGTACTGGAACGCCAGAAATGACAATGAACTACATGGATTACACTGACGATAGAGGAATGTATATGTTCTCAAACGGTCAAAAATCAAGAATGAATACGATTTTTGCTGTAGGAGGTTCAAGAGCTTCTTTTAGATAAGAAATCGAAAATTACTGAACCCCGCTTTTGCGGGGTTTTTTTTTACTATTTTTGTAAAAAATAACAACATGACATCTAAAAATTTTACGATTGGTATTCTTCAAGCCATTGGAATTGTGGTTGGAATATTACTGTCACTCTATTTTTTATATCTAATCGATACCGTAATTGTCTATTTGATTGTAGCAC
>JANPDC010000129.1:0-8958 GCA_031431275.1 Bacteroidota bacterium | reverse complement strand
CCGCAGCTCTCATTGCCATAACAGTTTTTTTTACAAGATTTGTAAAGTCAATTGCCTGTTGCTGTTTTGTTTTTGTAGAAATCCAATTACCCGATAAATTTGGCTCGTTATAGATTTCCCAAATAGGTTGTAGAGATTTGTATCGTAAAGCTGCTGCTGCAGCAAAACTTGCAAAAGCATTTACATTAGTTGTTCCAATTATTTCGTTGCTCCAGTTATTGGTATAAAGGGTGTTATTTTTATTGAGTGTGAAAAAAGGTCTTAGGTCACGATTGGTCAGTAAGACTTTTAAGTTATCATAATAAGTCCAATTGTATTGTCCCATAGTTGTTTTTTCAACATTTTCCCAAAAAAAATCAGTTCTTATCATCTTGAAATTAGCTTCTTTAGCGATATTTAAGTTAGTCTCAGTAAGATTTGCTTGCGCTAACTGAACACTCGCTCCGGAAGTTACATCGTTTAAATTGGCAAAAAAAGGTGTAGGATCATAATAAACAGAACTTAAATTATTATTTTTTTCTTTAGAATCATACTTATTGATGCAAGAAAAAAACATAGCAAATATTGGTAAAACCAAAAATAATTTGAAATTTCTAATGAAAGTAGCCATAAAAATTAAATTACTGATTTGAAACTTTTATTTTTTAATTAAAAATCATAAAGCACTGCAATTTAGCATTATAAACTTTATTTTAGTATTAAAATAGTAATTTTAACTAAAAAAAAGCATTGTTGAAATTTAGTGGAGACTTCTTTTCTATCTTTATAAAGTTTTCAAAACGATAAAATTTAAAGTGAGTCTGTTGCAAGATACACCTGAATTTTAAACCTCAAGCACAGTGATTCACAAAGAAACTTTATAAACGCTGAAAAGTTTAGTGGGTTCTCCATAAAAAGTTAAATGAATATTAAAATATCACAAAAAAATCCGTTTAATTTACATCAAACGGATTTTTTATTTTTATTTTAGAAATTGATTTACATCATTCCTGGCATACCACCACCGTGAGAATGTGGAGCACTTTCTTCTTTTATTTCCACTAAAGCACATTCTGTAGTCAAAATCATTCCTGCAACAGAAGCAGCATTTTCAAGTGCCACACGAGTAACTTTTTTCGGGTCAATGATTCCTGCCTTGAGCATGTCAACATATTCATCAGTTTTGGCATTGTAACCATAATCACCTTTTCCTTCAGCCACTTTTGCAACCACAACCGAACCTTCTAGTCCAGCATTTTCAACAATAGTACGCAAAGGCGCTTCAATTGCACGTGAAATAATTTTTATTCCTGTGGCTTCATCTGCATTTGCTGGTTTCACTTTCTCTAATGCAGATTTTGCTCTCAATAAAGCAACTCCACCACCAGCAACAATTCCTTCTTCAACAGCCGCACGAGTAGCGTGAAGTGCATCATCAACACGATCTTTTTTCTCTTTCATTTCAACTTCTGATGCTGCTCCAACATATAAAACAGCAACTCCACCAGCCAATTTGGCTAAACGTTCTTGCAATTTTTCTTTGTCATAGTCAGATGTTGTGGTTTCCATTTGACCTTTGATTTGGTTTACACGATTTTTAATCATGTCCACCTCACCTGCTCCACTCACAATTGTTGTGTTATCTTTGTCAATAGTAACTCGTTTAGCAGTTCCAAGCATTTCTAAAGTAGCATTTTCTAAAGTATGTCCTTGCTCCTCAGAAATTACAGTTCCACCAGTTAAAATTGCAATATCTTCTAACATGGCTTTCCTTCTGTCACCAAACCCAGGAGCTTTTACTGCAGCGATTTTCAATGCACCACGCAATTTATTAACTACAAGCGTTGAAAGTGCTTCACCATCAACATCTTCTGCAATAATCAACAAAGGTTTTCCAGATTGTGCCACTGGTTCTAAAACAGGAAGTAGTTCTTTTAGAGAAGAGACTTTTTTATCGTATAAAAGTATGTATGGACTTTCCAATTCTGCTTCCATTTTTTCAGGATTAGTTACAAAATAAGGTGAAAGATATCCACGATCAAATTGCATTCCTTCAACAACATCCACATATGTATCAGTTCCTTTGGCTTCTTCTACTGTAATTACTCCTTCTTTTCCAACTTTTGCAAAAGCATTTGCAATTAATTCTCCAATAACGTCATCGTTGTTAGCCGAAATCGAAGCAATTTGCTTTATTTTATCAGAATCGCTTCCAACCACTTTTGCTTGTTTAGTCAAATCTGCAACAATCGCCTCAACGGCTTTATCGATTCCTCGTTTCAAGTCCATTGGATTCGCTCCTGCCGCAACATTTTTTAATCCTTCTTTTACAATTGCTTGTGCCAAAACAGTGGCTGTTGTAGTTCCATCACCTGCCAAGTCATTGGTTTTAGATGCCACTTCTTTAACCATTTGAGCACCCATGTTTTCTAATGGATCTTGCAATTCTATTTCTTTTGCTACTGTAACTCCATCTTTAGTTATTGTTGGTCCACCAAATGATTTACCAATAATTACATTACGACCTTTTGGTCCAAGAGTTACTTTTACTGCGTTTGCTAAAGCATCAACGCCACGTTTTAATCCGTCACGAGCTTCAATATCGAATTTTATATCTTTTGCCATTACTTTTTTTAGTTTAAAATTGTTTAAAATTTAATTTTTCATATTTTCTTGAATTTAGAAAAATCCAATTACATGATTAAAATTTTTAGATTATCGCAAGTATATCATCTTCACGCATAATCAAATAATCTTTTCCCTCGAGTTTCAATTCTGTTCCTGCATATTTTCCATAAAGAACTGAATCTCCAATTTTAACTGTCATTGAGTGGTCTTTTGTTCCATTTCCAACGGCAACAACTGTTCCCTTTTGTGGTTTTTCTTTTGCAGTATCTGGAATAAAAATACCCGATGCTGTTTTTGTTTCTGCTGCAATTGGTTCAATTAGAACTCGATCAGAAAGTGGTTTAATGTTTAAAGCCATGTTATTTATAGTGTTTGATTTTATTTTGTTGTGCAAAAGTAGTTAAAATTGTCGTTCATAAAAAACAAAAAAGCGTTAACAAAATGCTAACGCTTTTTCAATATTATAGAATCTATTATTTTTTTTCTGGAACTGTTGCTGGAGCAGGAGTTTGTGTCGCTGGCGATGGTGTTCCGATTGTTTTAGTTGCTGATTTTGGTGTAACACTTTCTTCTGTTGAATCAATTACTTTAGATGAAGTTGTGTTTCCAACGAAACTTAAACTTGACAATAAAATTAGAACAATTAATGCACCTCCTAAAAACCAAGTACTTTTATCTAAAAAATCGGTTGTTTTTTGAACTCCACCCATCATTTGAGAACCACCAAGCGAAGACGATAACCCACCACCTTTTGGATTTTGAACCATAATTACTACGATTAGTAAAAAACAAACGATTGTTATTAAAACTAAAAAAATTGAAAACATAATTATTATTATTAATTGTTATTTTGTTGAATTGTTTTTATATCCGATATTCGGGATGCAAAGAAACTAAATTTTTCTGGATATTTCAAAATTAAAATTTCATATGCTTGAATTGCTCTATCATATTTTTTCTGTTCAAGATAAACCTTGGCCAAAGTTTCGGTCATGAGGAAAGAATTTTCATCAGAATTCCTCTCGCTAACCATTGAAAACGTTGAGTTTTTATCTAGCATTGGTATTTTTGGATTATTCTCTATAAACTGATCTATTAAATCATTTTTTTTCTGTTTCTCTGTATCAATTTCATTAAAAACAAGCCCATTTTCATCAATATCATTCCTTTTTATTGGATTTATTCTTGACAATTGCAGCCACTCTTGAAACGAATGTTTCTCATTTTCCAAAAAAGCAATAGGTTTTCCTATTTCTAATTTCGTTTCTATCGACTCTGTAGATTTTTTATCAGATGCTATTTCAATTGACTTTAAAATCGATTCTTGAACTGAATCTCTAAAATCTATTTGTGGTAAAACGACTTCTAAATCTATAATATCATAGTTATGGAGTTCTAAAATTTTCTGATCGTATAATCCTTTTTGAATGGATGTGAACTTATTTGAAGTAATAAAATCGAACAAAATGGAACGATCTGTTGTATGGGTTGCAGTCACTTTCAACTGATTGTTGTATAAATAACTCTCCTGATTAAAAAGACCTTTCAATTGAAGTGCTCTGGCGCTTTGAAAATAAGGAAATTCTTCTAAAACGTTACTCAAATTTAAAGTCTGAGATTCATTTATAGAAAAAGGTTTATTTAAAAGATCAATATATTGGATTACATTCATTTATTTAGTTTTTTCCTACCATTTAGCCAAAGATTCATTGAATATATCTTGACAAATTCGCTGATATATAATGTCTAAAGATTTTGATATCTGTGAACTATTTGGCGATGTGCTTCCAGAAAAATCATCATAAAAAGTAAATGCCTTTTCGAAATTATCTTTTTCTTTATTTTTATTGACAAATCTAACGTTTATTACGATAGTTAATCTAGTTTGCGATGCAATATCACCCGCTGCTGGTGCATTAGCGTCCAACCTGTAAGTCGTTATTTCACCTTCATACACTAATTCACCATTAGTATTTGTTAAATTCAAATTAGTTTGACCTTGAATTAAATTCTGCAATCGCTGGGTAAAAACTCTCTCAATTCCAGGCTCAATCAGAGGTGAATTATTTTGAAAATTATTAACCTGAAACGTTTTTGCATCAATTTTTCCAGCTCCAGAAAAATTGTAAATAGAACAACTGTTTACAATAAATGCAAAAAGTATAATTAAAAGATATTTTATTTTGTGCATTATAAAATGTTCAATTATTTTGAAAAATTTTTTCAAAAGTAAACCTTTTGAAGAAAAAAATAGTTAAAAAAAACTTATTAATCACAGATTTTAATATTTTTACAAATTAAACTAAAATAGTAATAATGGGATTTTTTGACAAATTATTAAAATCTAACAAGGAAAAAACAATTCAAAATTATTCAGATTTTTGGGATTGGTTTCAAACAAAAGAAAAAGATTTTTTTGAAGTCGTAAAAGAAGGGAAGCATTTTGAGAAAAAATTTTTTAATTTACTTTCACCTAAACTAGATGAATTAAGAGTTGGAATTTATTTTTTAACTGGAATGTATGACAAAAGTACAGCAGAACTAATTTTTACACCAGAAGGAATAATCAAAAATGTATCCATTGTTGAAGAGTTAGTTGCCGCTGCACCTAGTATTAGTGGATGGAAATTTGCTTCTCTGAAACAAGAATCAACTATTGAAAACATCAGTATAAATATGGATGATTTCACTTTCTCTGGAAAAAATATCCATTTTTACAGTAATGACGATAAAAACTATCCAGACGAAATTGATATAACGATTGTTCATGATGATTATGATGAGGAAAATAAAAATGTAATTGCTAATGGAACTTATTTGCTTTTGGATAATTTTTTAGGTGAATTAAACTCGATTTCTATTATCGATAATTTAAACTTTATTGAACCAAAAAAAGCAGAAAAAGAATTGATTCCTGTTGAAAAACTTAAATCTTTTTTGATTTGGCGTGAAAAAGAATTTATAGAAAAATATGAAGGCGTTAGACATAACACAGATGATGATAATTATACCATGTTCGAAACTGAACTTGAAAACGGAAATATGCTTTTTGCATTAGTAAATGCCGATTTATTAAATTGGGATTCAAAAGCATCACACCCATGGATGGTTTGTTTAACAATAAAATTTGATGGTTCGAAATCAAATGGAATGCCAGACGATAAAACCTTTGAAATTTTGAATGCCATTGAAGATGAAGTGATAGAAAATCTGAAAGATATTGACGGTTATTTAAACTTAGGTAGAGAAACTTGCAATGGAGAAAGAGAAATTTATATTGCCTGTAAAGAATTCAGAAAACCAACAATTTACATCCCCGAATTAATTAAAAAATATGAATCTAAAATCGAAATAACTTACGAGATTTATAAAGACAAATATTGGAAAACCTTAAATAGATATACTAAAAACTAAAACCAAAAACTAACATGGATTTAATGGGAATGATGGGTAAAATGCAAGAAACCCAACGCAAATTAGAAGAAACAAAAAAACGTTTAGACACTGTTTTGATCGACGAACAAAGTTCAGACGGATTACTAAAAGTGACTTTAACTGCCAATTCGGCTGTAAAAAGTATTTCTATCAATGACGAATTGTTGCAAGACAAAGAACAACTCGAAGATTATTTGATTTTAGTAATGAATAAAGCACTCACAAAAGCTGCGAACGTCAATCAAACCGAACTCGATGCAGTTGCCAAAGTCGATATGCCAATGATTCCTGGAATGGAAGATTTGTTTAAGTAATATTTAAAACCAGTCAGGATTTTAAAACTTGACTGGGTTAAAACAATTTCCCCAAAGTCTCTAAAACATAACTGTGCATTACTTCGCGATAATCCAAATGAGTAACCATTCGCAACTTTCCGTGACCCATCGAAATCATTGAAATTCCTTTGCTTTTAAATTTTTCAAGAACATCAACTTCATTTAACGAAGCAATAATCTCGAAAATTACAATATTAGTCTCTACAGGTTCAATTTTTAAAACCCAAGTTTGTTTGCTTAAAACTTGTGCTAATTCCTTAGCCCGACGATGGTCTTCTTGCAATTTTTCAAGATTATTATCAAGCGAAAAAATTCCAGCGGCAGCCAAATATCCCGCTTGTCGCATGCCACCACCAAACAATTTTCGAACACGCAAAGCACGTTTCATTGTTGCAGCATCAGATATTAAAATTGAGCCCACTGGCGCACCTAAACCTTTAGAAAAACAAACAGAAATTGAATCGAAAATTTCTCCAAAATCTTTTGGCGACTGATTTTTAGCCACCAAAGCATTCCACAATCTGGCGCCATCTAAATGTAATTTCAAATTATTTTCGACACAAACTTGTTTAATTTTTCGCAATTCATCGAGTTCATAACACGCACCACCGCCTTTGTTGGTTGTGTTTTCGATACTAACCAACGAAGTTTTTGGGTAATGAATATTCTCTGGGTCTTGAATTGCTTCTCGAACCTGATTGGCAGTAATCATTCCCCGATTTCCATCGATTAAATTAAATGAAACACCACTGTTAAACGATGCTCCGCCACCTTCATACAAGTAAATATGTGACCATTTATCGGCAATAATTTGTTCGCCAGGTTGCGTGTGTAATTTAATTGCTGTTTGATTAGCCATTGTTCCACTCGGAAAAAAAAGTGCCGATTCCAGTCCAAACATTTCCGCAACCCGAGCCTCAAACTCGTTAACCGTTGGGTCAGCCTTAAAAACATCGTCACCCACTTTGGCATTAAACATATATTGTAACATATCAGTCGACGGTTTGGTAACCGTGTCGCTAATCAAATTTATTTCCATATTTCAATCAAAAAGTTTATATTTGCTACGATTATTTGAAGCCAATCCTGCTATTCGTTTCAAGTCCTCGTTAAAAAAACTATTTTTCTAAGTCAAAAAACGAACTTCCGCTGGTCGTTGTTTTTTGTCAAGAAAAATTTAGTTTTTTAAACTCCGGGCTTTCCACTACTATCAGGGCTAAAAAACCCAAATTCTCACAAACAATTTACAAAATTACAACATATTATGACAAATACCGAACAAATAAAAGGAATTGTGGAGCGTCTTGGTGCGTTGAGGAGGTATCTTTGACGTCGATGCCAAACTAATCGAAATCCACAACGAAGAAGAAAAAACCTTTGCTCCCAATTTTTGGAACAATGCCAAAGACGCAGAAATCATAGTAAAAAACCTTCGAAACAAGAAAAAATGGGTCGAAGATTACACCAAAGCAGTCGAAATGACCGATGAGTTGGAACTTGCCTATGAATTTTATCGCGAGGGCGAACTTTCTGGCGACGAACTCGACGAACAATTCAATGCTACAAACCATCATATAGAAGCAATAGAATTCAAAAATATGCTTTCGGAAGAAGGCGATACTTTGAGCGCCGTTATTCAAATCACGGCTGGTGCTGGTGGCACCGAAAGTTGCGATTGGGCGAGCATGCTCATGCGAATGTACATGATGTGGGCCGAAAAATATGGCTATAAAATCAAAGAACTCAATTATCAAGAAGGCGATGTTGCTGGCATTAAAACCGTAACACTCGAAATCGAAGGTGATTATAGTTTTGGTTATTTGAAAGGCGAAAACGGTGTGCATCGATTGGTTCGTATTTCTCCTTTTGATAGCAATGCCAAGCGACATACTTCGTTTGCATCGGTTTATGTTTATCCGTTGGTAGACGACACGATTGAAATTGAAATTAATCCTGCTGATATTACTATAACAACCGCACGTTCAAGCGGTGCTGGTGGTCAAAACGTTAACAAAGTT
This sequence comes from Bacteroidota bacterium, assembly GCA_031431275.1. Taxonomy (GTDB): domain Bacteria; phylum Bacteroidota; class Bacteroidia; order Flavobacteriales; family Flavobacteriaceae; genus Flavobacterium. The sequence goes on along the minus strand of JANPDC010000129.1, from coordinate 563 downwards.
GAAACTAAGGTTCAGTTGGTTCACAAACCATCAGGCATTCAGATTCAATGTTCTGAAACTCGTTCGCAACACGACAACCGCAATCGAGCGATGCAAATGCTAAAATCGCAGTTGTACGAAATTGAACTGAAAAAACAATTGGAGCAACGCAATGATATTGAGGCTGGAAAAATGAAAATTGAATGGGGGTCGCAAATTAGAAATTACGTAATGCAACCTTATAAATTGGTTAAAGACGTTCGAACTGGTCACGAAACTAGCAATGTTGACGGCGTTATGAATGGCGAAATTGACGATTTCTTGAAAGCATTTTTAATGATGATGGGCCAAAAGGAAGATTGATTTTAGAGTCAAAGTTATTTAAAAAATCGAATTTGAAGTTTTCAAATTCGATTTTTTGTTTTTTAATAATAATGTAAATTATTTACCTAATTTTTTGTTAGTGAAATTTTGTTAAAGTCGTAAATCAGAATTAAAATATTTTTATCTATTTGGTTGGCAAATTAAATTCTTTTGCATTAGTACTGTACTTTAGGAATAAATATTTGAATTTTTAATTTAAT
>JANPDC010000128.1:0-30449 GCA_031431275.1 Bacteroidota bacterium | reverse complement strand
CATTGAGAGCCGTTGTGCGTGGAACAGGAATGGCATTGAAAAACATCACAAAATACAAAAGTATTCTAATCAAGTAATTAAAATCTATTGTTACAACATTAATGGGTTTTAGAAGTTTTACACTAAAAATTATATCTTTTAGAGATGCAGCAAATTTTTAATTTTATTTTTAAAAACAGTAATCGTTTACTGTTTTTGCTGCTTTTGGGAATTTCTTTCGCATTGACAATACAATCTCATTCCTATCATAAAAGTAAAATGATTAGTTCTGCTAATTTTATATCTGGAAATGTATATAACGAAGTTAATAATGTCGAAGAATATTTTAGTTTAAAAACTCAAAATGATAAACTAGCAGCAGAAAATGCCATGTTAAAAATCATTCTTTTTAACAAAAAAGATAGCGCGGATGTTGTAACCGTTAAAGATTTGCAAGGAGTAAGTAAAACAAATATCATACTTTCAAAAGTAATTCATAACTCCTATAACATTCACGAAAATTATTTGACCATAAACACAGGTTCAGAAAAAGGAGTCAAATCAGGAATGGGAGTAATCAATGATTTTGGTGTTGTTGGAGTTATCGAAAACACTTCAAAAAATTATGCAACAATAATTAGTGTTTTGAATAAAACTAACATCATAAATGCAAAAATAAAAAATTCAGATCGATATGGTTCTTTAATTTGGGATGGAAAAAATGCTGGTTTCGTTCAACTAATTGATATTCCTAGATTGGCAACTGTACAAAAAGGAGATACGATTGTAACAGGTGGACAGTCAGAAATTTTTCCTGAAAATATTAATATTGGAACTGTAGAAAGAAAATTTACAGAAAAAACAAATAATTATTATACGCTAGACATCAAACTTTTTAATGACATGACTAATTTAGGTCATGTATATATTTTAAAAACTAAAGACAGCGAAGAAATTAAACAACTCGAGGATTTAAAGAATACAAAACCAGTAGCGAAATAATGAACAGTAGTGCCTTATTAAACAATAGTGCCCGATTTGTATTGTTGCTCGCAGCACAGATTCTTATTTTTAATTATTTCGATTTGTTGGGCTTTGTAAACCCATTTCCATACATCTTATTCATTATACTTTTTCCAGTAAACGGAAATAAATCTGCGTTGTTAATTGCTTCATTTTTTTTGGGAATCATCATGGATTTATTTTTAAATTCTGGAGGAGTTCATGCATTTTCATGCGTTGTACTTGCTTTTTTGAGACCCTACATTTTTAAATTTTCATTTGGATTAAGTTACGAATACCAAACAGTGAAACTCAATGATATTTTAACTCCAGAGCGTTTTTCATTTATTCTAGTTTCAGTATTGATTCATCATATTTGTTTGTTTGTGCTCGAAGTTTTCAGTGTAACATTGGTTTGGAACATGCTATACATTACATTATTTAGCATCATTGCAACAATCATTTTGTTAATAATTATAATTTATTTAATTAAACCTAAAAGACGATGAGAAAAACACTGCTTCCTTCGTTGATAATAATTTCATCAGTACTTTTATTGATACGATTATTTTATTTGCAAGTAATAGATGACTCACTTCGATTAAAGTCAGATGATAATGCTATAAATATAAAGTATGATTATCCAGAGAGAGGCTATATTTATGACAGAAATAATGTGTTATTGGTGGCTAACCAACCTTCATACGACATTATGGTTACACCCAGAGATATCAAAAACCTAGATACTTTAGATTTTTGTAATTTATTGACAATTACAAAAGAAGATTTTATAAAAAAAATTGAAAAAGCAAAAGTATATAGCCCAAGACTTCGTTCGGTTTTTTTACCTCAACTTAACAAAAAAGAATTTGCAGCATTTCAGGAAAAAGTAAGAAAATTCTCGGGATTTGAAATTCAAAAACGTTCTCTTAGAGATTATCAAATTTCTGCTGGAGCAAATGTTTTTGGTTTTATAACTCAAGTAAATGATAAAATCATAAAAAAACATCCCTATTATAACTCTGGTGATTTGATTGGTCGGCAAGGTGTTGAGGAAAGTTATGAAGACTATCTTCGAGGAGTTAAAGGAGTAAAGTACCTTCAAAAAAACAAGTACAATCAAGATATTGGTTCCTATAAAGAAGGGAAATACGACACCATTTCAATACAAGGAAAAGATATTACACTCACATTAGATAGTGAACTTCAAAAATATGGCGAAGAATTAATGACAAATAAACGTGGAGGAATTGTTGCAATCGAACCAAAAACCGGAGAGATTTTAGCACTAGTAACTGCTCCATCTTACGATCCTGCTTTGTTAGTAGGAAGAGAACGTTCTCGAAACTACACAATGTTATATAACGATTCCCTAGCAAAACCTACATATGATAGAGGTTTGCTTGCAGAGTATCCACCAGGTTCTCCTTTTAAAATCATGACAGGTTTAATTGGTTTGCAAGAACAAGTTATAGATGAACAAAGCACTTTTATGTGTCATCACGGAATGAGAATTGGGGGTCATTTTATGAAATGTCACGGTGCTGGAGCTTATCAACTTCATAACGGGATTTATGCATCTTGCAATTCCTATTTTGCAAGTGTTTACATGAAAACGATAAACAAATATCAAAGCCCAAACGCCGCTGTTGATGTTTGGGGTAATCATTTAAAAAGTTTTGGAATAGGAGGATTTATGGGCTATGATCTTCCAACCGGAAGAAAAGGAAATATTCCAACCGGAAAATACTATAAAAAAGTTTATCCAAATGGAGGTTGGCACGGATCAACAATTGTTTCAAATGCTATTGGTCAAGGCGAAGTTTTAATGACTCCAATTCAATTAGCAAATATGGCCGCTGCAGTTTCCAATCAAGGATATTTTTACACACCACACATCATAAAGAAAATTCAAGACGGAAAAATCGATGAAAAGTATACCACTAAACATACAACATCTATCGATAAAAAGTATTTTCCAGCAGTAATTAGCGGTATGTTTGATGTTTACAATAAAGGAACGGCTCATGGATTGAATGTACCTCAGATAAATATTTGCGGAAAAACAGGCACAGCAGAAAATTACGCTAGAGTGGGCGGAAAAAGAGTGAAAATGAAAGATCACTCCATTTTTGTAGCATTTGCTCCAATGGAGAATCCGAAAATTGCAATTGCAGTTTTAGTAGAAAACGGAGGTTTTGGAGCCACAATTGCAGGACCAATTGTGAGTTTAATGATTGAAAAGTACTTGAAAAAGAAAATCACAATGAAACCTCTCGAAAAAAGAATCTTGGCAACAAGTCTTCAGGCTCAATATGCCCGATTTGTGAAAAAAGAAAGTGACACTATTTTAGATAACAAACCAAAAGAAAGAATTTTGCCAATAATTCCAAAGCAAAAACCACAAACAGATACTATCAGCGATGATACAGATCATACCTAAATCATAAACATGAAAAACCAAAGCGTATCGAGCAATATTGATTGGGTTAGTGTATTGATTTTCATTACACTTGTTATTCTAGGATGGCTAAATATTTATTCCTCATCACTATCCATATCTGCTAAAGACGCTTCAGTAATAGATGTTACTCAGGTTTACGGAAAACAAATGGTTTTTATAATTCTAACAATTCCATTAATATTCATAGTACTTTTTGCAGATTCAAAATTTTACGAAAAATATTCCTCAATAATTTTTGGAGTCTCATTACTATCCCTCATGGGGCTTTTTGTCGCAGGAAAAACAATAGCAGGACAAAGATGTTGGTATGGAATAGGAAGTTTCACTTTGCAACCTTCAGAATTTGCCAAAGCAGCAACTGCACTTGCACTAGCAAAATTTTTGAGTGATGTTCAAGTAAATTTAAAAAATGTTAGTGACCAAATCAAAGCATTAGCAATCGTATTTCTTCCAGTTTTACTAATCTTACCGCAACCAGATCCAGGAAGTGCTTTAATTTATTCCGTTTTCCTATTGGTACTTTATCGAGAAGGATTACCTTCATGGTACATAATTACAGGAGCAATCGCTATTTTATTATTCATAATGGCATTAATTCTACATCCACTTTTTATAGTTCTAATAGCATTTGCAGTATTAGTATTTGTCTACTTCAAAAGCAGACTAATCAATAGAAATTTACTTTTTAGTGGTATCATTTTAGTGCTAGTTTCAGGCTATGTTTTTTCAGTAGATTATGTATTCAATAATGTATTCAAGCAGCACCATCGCGATCGTTTCAATATTTTGTTAGGAAAAGCAGTTGATCTCAAAGGAATTGGTTATAATACAAATCAGTCAAAAATTGCAGTTGGTTCAGGAGGTTGGTTTGGAAAAGGCTTTTTAGAAGGAACCCAAACCAAAGGTGGATTTGTTCCAGAACAACACACCGATTACATTTTTACAACCGTAGGAGAAGAATGGGGATTTCTAGGTTCACTCATTGTACTAATGCTATTTACTGGCTTAGTTCTCAGAATTCTATATCTTGCAGAACGACAAAAAACAAAATTCAGTCGAGTCTATGGCTACTGTGTTGCAGCTGTTTTATTCATACACACATTCGTAAATATATCGATGGTTTTGGGCGTTTTTCCAACCATTGGAGTTCCATTACCGTTCTTTTCATACGGAGGCTCAGGACTTTGGGGATTCACTATTTTGCTATTCATTTTTCTAAAAATGGATGCAAATAAAGTAAACGAATGGTAAGACCTATTTTATAAACAAATCATTTGCAAAACTAATTTCTATTTCATTACTTTGCATTGTTCTTAAAATTATTGTTTGTTATCACGAAAGCTGGAGAGATTAGACTCGATGAAAGCTTAGCAACCTCCGCATATCGGAAAGGTGCTACATTCTATTCCGATTTATCGGAAACAGATAACCCCGAGAATCCTCTCAACTTTCCACATAACACCTACTATTTTTAAAACGCAACAGATTTTTTTCTGGAGCTATTTCCTGCTATTCACTTGTATCTTTTTGGCAGAAAAAGCCAAAAAGGATACCGCTTCTATCAGGGCTAGGGCATTCAGTTTCAAATCAAAATACTTAGAGTAAAATATAAACTCTAAAATTCAAAGTAAAAAAATAAAAATGTCATTAAACTTAACATTCGATGCAACTGTTCCCCCTTCGGGGATTAGGGGGCTAATAACCGAAGAAATTAAAAAACGAATCCTAGTCCTCGACGGAGCTATGGGAACAATGCTGCAACGCCATAATTTCTCCGAAGAAGATTTTCGTGGAGAACGCTTTAAAAATTTCCAACATCCATTAAAAGGAAATAATGATTTATTATCCATAACCCAACCCGAAGCAGTAAAAGATGTGCATCGAAAATATTTCGCAGCAGGAGCAGATATTGTCGAAACCAATACTTTTTCAAGCACCACAATTGGAATGGCAGACTATTATCTTGAAGATATAGTATACGAACTCAATTTCGAATCAGCCAAAATTGCCCGTCAAGTTGCCAATGAGTTTACCGATAAACCTCGTTTCGTCGCAGGAGCAATCGGTCCAACAAACAGAACTGCGTCAATGTCTCCAGACGTCAACGACCCAGGATTTAGAGCCGTAACTTTCGATGATTTACGAATAGCCTACAAACTCCAAACCGAAGCCTTAATTGACGGTGGTTGCGATGTTTTGTTAGTCGAAACTATTTTCGATACATTAAATGCCAAAGCCGCACTTTTCGCCATTGAAGAAGTAAAAGAAGAACGAAATCTCGATATACCAGTAATGGTTTCTGGAACAATAACAGATGCTTCAGGTCGAACACTTTCTGGGCAAACCGTTGAAGCATTTCTAATTTCAATTCAACATATTGATTTATTAAGTATCGGTTTCAATTGCGCATTAGGTGCAGACCAATTAAAACCATACTTAAAAAGGTTGTCCCAAAATACATCGCTTAACATATCAGCACATCCAAATGCTGGTTTACCCAATGCATTCGGGCAGTACGACCAAACACCCGAAGAAATGCAAGCATTAATTCGTGAGTATTTGCAAGATAATTTAGTCAACATTATTGGTGGTTGTTGCGGCACCACACCAGAACATATCAAATTAATCGCACATGTTGTATCAGAATTTAAAACAAGAACAGAACACGGATTACACTAATTACCACGAATTTAATTTGTGTAAATTAGTGTAATTCGTGTTTAAATAAATAAAATGAAATATTTACAACTCTCAGGTTTAGAACCATTAACTATAACTCCCGAAACTAATTTTGTGAATGTCGGCGAACGCACAAACGTAACAGGTTCGCGTAAATTTCTTCGATTAATAAAAGAAGAAAAATACGATGAAGCACTTTCTGTGGCACGTGATCAAGTCGATGGCGGCGCACAAATCATAGACATTAACATGGACGAAGGAATGTTGGACGGTGTTTATGCCATGACCAAATTCCTAAATTTAATCGCATCAGAACCTGATATTTCTCGTGTTCCAATAATGATAGACAGTTCCAAATGGGAAATCATCGAAGCAGGATTAAAAGTAGTACAAGGTAAATCGATCGTTAATTCCATTTCGTTAAAAGAAGGTGAAGCACAATTTATTCACCATGCAAAATTAGTCAAACGCTATGGCGCAGCAGTAATAGTGATGGCATTTGACGAAAACGGTCAAGCCGATAACTACGAACGACGCATCGAAATTTGTAAAAGAAGTTATGATATTTTAGTCAACGAAGTTGGTTTTCCTGCCCAAGATATTATCTTTGATCCCAATATTTTTCCAGTTGCAACAGGAATGGACGAGCACAAACTAAACGCTCTTGATTTCTTTCGAGCCACAAAATGGATTCGTGAAAATCTGCCTTATGCCAATATTTCTGGTGGTGTGAGCAATGTTTCATTTTCTTTTCGTGGCAACGACAAAGTGCGAGAAGCCATGCACTCTGCTTTTTTATACCATGCCATTCAAAACGGAATGACCATGGGAATTGTAAATCCAGAAATGCTCGAAATTTATGATACAATAGACAAAACATTATTAGAACACGTTGAAGATGTTCTATTAAATAGGCGTGAAGATGCCACTGAACGATTACTCGATTTAGCCGAAAGTTTCAAAGGAGATTTTAAAACCAACGAAAAAGAAGTAGCACTTTGGCGAAATGATTCTTTTCAAGAACGATTAATTCATTCATTAGTAAAAGGAATTGACGAATTTATTGAAGAAGATGTTGAAGACGCAAGACAAGGTTCTGCTAAAGCAATAGATGTTATTGAAACACACTTAATGGCTGGAATGTCAGTAGTTGGAGATTTATTTGGTTCTGGGAAAATGTTTTTGCCACAAGTTGTGAAATCAGCCCGAGTAATGAAAAAAGCCGTGGCATATCTTCTACCCTATATTGAATCCGAAAAAGTAGGTAAATCAGCATCGGCTGGAAAAATATTAATTGCAACAGTAAAAGGAGACGTTCACGATATAGGAAAAAATATAGTTTCAGTAGTAATGGCTTGTAATAACTTCGAAATGATTGATTTAGGCGTTATGGTTCCGCCAGAAAAAATTATCGCAGAAGCCATAAAACACAATGTCGATATCATCGCTTTAAGCGGATTAATTACGCCTTCATTAGACGAAATGGTTTATTTAGCCAAAGAAATGGCTCGAAATAAAATGACAATTCCACTCATGGTTGGCGGCGCAACAACATCTCGTGCGCATACGGCTGTAAAAATTGCACCAGAATATCCGTTTACGGTTTTGCACACCACAGATGCTTCAAAAGCAGTGGCGGGAGCAAGTAATTTGATGCAAAAAGATTCTAATATTGAATATAAAAAGAGCATTCGAGCAGAATATGACAAACTTAGAGAAGGTTATTTGAATAGGAGTCGAGATAAAAATTTCTTATCAATTGAGGATGCCAGAAAAAATAAATTGAAGCTCGATTGGGACAATTACAAACCTATAAAACCTAACTTTATTGGAACAAAAACAATTGAAGTTGATTTAAGAGAATTAGTAGATTTTATAGATTGGACACCGTTTTTTCAATCTTGGGAATTGTTTGGAAAATATCCAGCAATTTTAACAGATGAGGTTGTTGGAGAACAAGCAACAGCCGTTTTTGAAGATGCTCAAAAAATGCTAAAACAATTATTAGAGGAAAAATGGCTCACCGCAAAAGGAGTTTATGGAATTTTTGAGGCAAATACAATAAACGATGATGATATTATCCTCCCCAACCCCTCCGAAGGAGGGGCTATGAGCTTCATCACGCTTCGTCAACAAAGTTTGAAAACTGCTGGTGCACCAAACATTGCACTTTCTGATTTTATTGCTCCAAAAGATTCAGGAATTCAAGATTATATAGGTTGTTTTTGTGTAACCACAGGATTTGGAGTTGACGAAAAAGCATTAGAATTCGAAAAAGATTTAGACGATTACAATTCTATTTTAATCAAGGCATTAGGCGACCGATTTGCAGAAGCATTTGCAGAATATTTGCATTTAAAAATCAGGAAAGAAATTTGGGGTTATGCCTCAGACGAGAATTTATCTAATCAAGATTTAATCAAAGAAGAGTACAAAGGAATTCGTCCAGCACCAGGATATCCTGCTTGTCCAGACCATTTAGAAAAGCCTACAATTTTCAAATTACTAAATGCAGAAGAGGAGATTGGTGTAATTTTAACCGAAAGTATGGCAATGTGGCCAACATCATCAGTATCAGGATATTATTTTGGCCATCCAGAAAGTAAATATTTTGGACTCGGAAAAATTAAAGAAGACCAAATAATAGATTACGCCAAACGACGAGGCATTTCGACCGAAAAGGCTATGAAATGGTTAGCACCGAATTATGCCCCCTAACCCCCGAAGGGGGAACTCCAAATTTTGTAGATAAAGATTAAAGTTTGTTTTTTTAAATTATTAATAATTACCTGACACCTCTTTCAGGAATTCCCCCTTCGGGGGCTAGGGGGCTGATTTATGAAAGTAACACAACATATAGATAATGCAAAAGGAAAACCATTGTTTTCATTTGAAATTTTACCGCCGCTAAAAGGACAAAATATTCAATCCATTTTTGATGGAATAGATCCATTAATGGAATTTGAACCACCATTTATTGATGTAACCTACCATCGAGAAGAATACGAATACAAAGAATTGCCAAGTGGATTATTAGAAAAAAAAATTGTTAAGAAACGTCCAGGAACTGTTGGTATTTGCGCAGCCATTCAAAATAAATATCGTGTAGATGCAATTCCGCATATATTATGTGGAGGTTTTAACAAAGAAGATACTGAAAATTTATTAATCGACTTAGATTTTCTTGGTATTGATAATGTGGTGGCTTTACGAGGCGACGCATTGAAAACCGAAACCTATTTTAAACCCGAAAAAGCAGGAAACGAGTATGCAAGTGATTTGGTTTTGCAAATTGCCAATCTAAATAAAGGAATTTATCTTGATGAAGATTTACAAAACTCCGCCAGTACCAGTTTTTGTATTGGTGTGTCGGCATATCCAGAAAAACACATGGAAGCACCAAGTTTAGATTCGGACATTCATTTCTTGAAACAAAAAATTAAAAATGGAGCAGAATATATTATTACCCAAATGTTTTTTGACAACAAAAAATTCTTTGATTTTGTTGATAAATGTCGTGCTGCAGGAATTACAATTCCTATAATTCCAGGATTGAAACCAATTGCAACTAAAAAACAGTTAAATCTAATTCCGCATCGATTTTCGTTAGAATTGCCTGACGATTTGATTATGTCAATAGTAAAAGCCAAAGATAATGATGCAGTTAAACAAATCGGAATCGAATGGTGCATTCAACAAAGCAAAGAAATTGTTGCAGCAGGATTTTCAGCCTTACACTATTATTCAATGGGTAAACCTGATAATATTAGAGAAATTGCAAAACAAGTTTTTTAATTTACAATTAAACTCCAAATTGTTTCAAATGATGATCTAAATGTCTGTAGGTTAAAATACCCCATTCGTCTGGTGTCATTTCACCAAAAAAAGGATGGATTTTAATAGAAATTATTGAGGAACCTTTTTTACTAAAATCGACAATGTAATTTATCAAAATTGATTTTTGAATTTCAAAATCAGGATCAGTTTTTATGATAAAATCTTTGTCTGTTGGCATATTTTTAGAAAGTGGTTTATTGCCTAGAAATACTTTCTTAGCAATTTTACCAAATAAAAATCCAATAAAACTTCGTTTTAACTCTAAACTTCCAGTGGCAACTTCTAAAGGTTTTTGACAATGTTCCAACATTTGTGAAACTGACATTTTACCCCAAAGGCGTTGGGAATCATTTGATAATTTTTGAACTCTTTCTAGAATTTCTTGATTGTCTTTTTGTGTGAAAATATTTTGCATTTGGACTGTTTTGTGTTAAAAGAATGGAAAAGGTTAAACAAAAAACCAACTAGCCACCAAAATTGCTGTTATTACACAAATCAAATCTACCAGAAGCATCGTCATTAAAGTATAACGTGTGTTTTTGATGTTTATTGATCCAAAGTAAACTGCAATTACATAGAATGTAGTTTCGGCACTGCATTGAAAAATACAACTCAATCGACCCGTTAAAGAATCAACACCAAAGGTTTTCATAGAATCGATCATAAAACCACGTGAACCTCCAGAACTAAAAGGGCGAAGCATGGCAACTGGGAGTGAATTGGTAATTTCAGCGCTAACACCAATACTTGCGAAAACAAATGAAAGTCCGTTACTGATGATCTCAAATAACCCACTATTTCTGAAAAATGAAATGGCTACTAACATTCCAAGAACATAAGGAAAAATTGTTACTCCTGTTTTCAAACCATTTTGTGCACCAGTTACAAAAGCATCAAAAATCGTCGTGTTTATTGCAGTAAATTTCTTTTCGTGAATGAGTGAAAAGATTAGTGTAAAAGCAATTATTGCAATCAACATTAACCCTGATAAATTCGAAGTGAAAAAGTTTTTACCAATTAGATCTAAAGTGTTTATGTAGAACAACAGCCCAACAATTGCCGCTATTAATGTCATTAATCCAATTACTAAAGAAGCACTCATGAAATTTATTTTCTGACGAATTCCAACAATCATAAAAGCAGCAATAGTTCCTACAAATGAAGTAATAATACAAGGTAGCATTACATCTGCTGGATTAGCGGCATTTTCAGCAGCACGATAACCAATTATTGAAGTTGGAATTAAAGTCAAGCCTGCAGCGTGCAAACACATAAACATAATTTGAGCATCACTTGCCTTGTCTTTTTCAGTATTTAATTCTTGTAAACTTTGCATTGCTTTTAATCCAAACGGAGTTGCGGCCGAATCTAACCCAAGAAAATTTGCAGCGAAGTTTAATGTCATGTACGAAATTGATTCATGGTTTTTTGGAATTGTCGGAAAGATTTTCACAAAGACAGGACTCAAAAATTTAGATAATTTTTCGGCAGCTCCTGAATCAATCAATAGTTGCATTATTCCGCAGAAAAAAGCCAAATATGCAATTAAAGGCAAAATCAAATCAAACAAACTTGCTTTGCAAGTTGGTAGCAAACCGTCTGATTTTTGTTTACCACTAAAAATTTTTACGGTTTTATTTGTGTAAACGTAGGTTGTGTCTGGATTCGTTGTAACTTTATTCACGACCATTGTTTTATCAGGTGCTTTTTCAATACTATCGCGAACAAAAGTTGGTAATTGTTCTAAATATTTTTCAGAAACAAGCATCATATCATCCTTCTTGCCATTTAACATAAAATCGATGGTGTAACTGTTTCCAGAAAATAAACTCACCATTACAAAAGCAATTGATGATATAAAAATCGCTAACCAAAATCTACTTAAAACCATACTGTTATTTTTTTTGCTAATGTAAATATTAAATTAGAAAAGACCTAACAGGTTTTCAAAACCTGTTAGGTCTAATTTATATTTTAAACATGAATAATTTCTTCTTCAATTAACAAATCTTCTCTTCGTAATCTCAAGAAAATTTGTGCCACGGCTATAGTGTCTTTTTCGCAATAGGTCACAATGCGGTCAATGTCTTTTTCAACATAGAAAACATGACCCACTTGTGATCCATCAATATCACCTTTTGACGATGGAATTCCTAAAATTTTACACATCAATTTCAAAGAGGTATAATGTTTGTAATCACCAAATTTCCATAGTTCTAACGTATCTAAATGCGGAATTTCCCAAGGTTTTTTGCCAAATAAATTCAGTTTATTAGGAATAGAAATAGAATTAATAATCATTCGTCGTGCCATAAACGGAATATCGAATTCCTTAGCATTATGTCCACACAAAACATGTTGTGGTTGATTGAAATGATTGTTTAAAAGGTTAATAAAATCGAGCAAAATTTTCTTTTCTTCTCCAAAAAAACTAGTTACTCTGAAATTTCTGATATCGCCTTTGATGATGAAATAGCCAACCGAAATACAAATTATTTTACCGAATTCTGCCCAAATTCCTGCTCGATCATAGAATTCTTGACCCGAAAATTCTTCTTTGCGTTGATATTGTGTTTTTTGTTCCCAAAGTTGTTTCATTTCGTCGTCGAGTGAATTGAAATTTTCTTCTTTTGGCACAGTTTCTATGTCAAGGAAAAGGATATTATCGAGACGAATTTTTTCAATCATAATTTAGAGTGTTGGGATTTTTAGATAAACTTAGATTTTAATTGCTAAATTTTAAACTTTCAAAAATCTAATGTAGTATAAATTTCTTATAATCCAAGAGATCTAGATTAAAATAAACTTTGTTGGTGCGTAGGATTTTCGTGTTCTAGCAACCATTTTTTGCGCCATAATCCACCTGCATAACCTGTTAGGGAACCATCGGTGCCAATAACTCTGTGACAAGGAACAACTATCCAAAGTGGATTTTTGCCATTTGCAGATGCAGCGGCTCGAATTACTTTTGGGTCGCCCAATTTCTTTGCTAAATCAAGATAAGAAATGGTTTTCCCGAATGGAATTTTAATCAATTCTTGCCATACTTTTTGTTGAAAATCGGTTCCTTTTGGATTGATTTTGAAATTGAAGTTTGTTCTTTTTCCATTAAAATAATCTTGAATTTGAGAAACGACTTCTTTGAGGTTTTCAGGAATTTCTGACGTTAATTCGCTTTCTGATAGGATTGAAATGACTGAAATTCCGTTTTCATCTCCTTCTATTTTGGCAATTCCTAATGGTGTTTTGATGAAGCAAGTCTGCATTTTTATGATAGAATTATTTAGAAATTGTGATTTTTCTTCAATTTTTAAAAAGATTACTTCACGATACTTTTATTTTCATCGGAGTTCAGTGAACTTAGTTTGGAATGATGGCGCGATTGGCTTCTAATAAAATTAATTTGAATAAATATATGCCTCAATTGCCTTCAATTCTTGGTCTGACATTGCTTTTGTAATTGTGAAATTAGTTTTCATGACTTCGTATTGGCTTGGGTCAATAATTGGGGCGGCATCATGAATTAAAAAATTGATGATGTTTCCATTTTTGGCTTTATATATTTTTGCTATGTCTTGAATGCTTGGTCCAATTACTTTTTGATTGACTAAATGACACGCAACACAATTTCCTTTTCCTTCGAATAATTCTTTGCCGAGTTCGATTGGAGATTGGCTTTTTGCGATTTCTGTAGTCTTTGTTTCTTGGTTTTTGCAGGAAACAACTATTATAGTTACAAGTAAAAGAATATATTTTTTCATTTTTTTATGAATTATACCTAACAGTCCGCCGTGGCGTGACTGTTAGGATATTTTACGAAATTAATTTCACAATATCTTTGGCAAAATAACTAGCGATGATGTCGGCACCAGCCCGTTTTATTGAGGTTGTTTGTTCCATCATAATTGCGTCGTGGTCTAGCCAACCTCTTTCTGATGCTGCTTTTATCATAGCATATTCGCCCGAAACTTGGTATACGGCAACGGGAACATTGACAGCGTTTTTAACTTCACGAACAATATCAAGATAGGATATTCCTGGTTTTACCATGACAATATCTGCGCCTTCTTGAACGTCCATAACGGTTTCACGAATGGCTTCAATCCGGTTGTGATAATCCATTTGATAGGTTTTTTTGTCTTTTGGAATATTTTGCAAATCAACTGGTGCCGAATCTAATGCATCTCGAAATGGCCCATAATGTGCTGATGCATATTTGGCTGAATAGGCCAAAATTCCAGTATTTGTAAAATTATTTTGTTCTAATGCTTGTCGAATGGTTTGTATTCGACCGTCCATCATGTCGCTTGGTGCTACAAAATCGGCTCCTGCTAGTGCATGCGAAACACTCATTTCACCTAAAAAGTTTGCTGTTATATCGTTAGCAACTTGTCCGTTTTCGATGATTCCATCGTGACCATAAATCGAGTAGGGGTCTAATGCAACATCGGTCATTACTAACATTTCGGGAGCGATATTTTTTACTGTTTTTATGGCGCGTTGCATCAATTCGTTCGGGTTCAAGGCTTCTTTTCCTGCATTGTCTTTTAAATTATCGGGGACTTTTACAAATAACAAAACTGCTTTCAATTGCAATTTTTGTAATTCTTTTATTTCTTTTTCCAAATTATCTAAACTCATTCGAAAATAATTTGGCATCGAAGGGATTTCTTCTTTAATATTTTTTCCTTCAACAACAAATAGTGGAACAATAAAATCGTTTGGATGTAAAATAGTTTCACGAACAAGACTTCTGATTGATTCGTTGGTGCGTAAACGGCGGTTTCTTATCAACATATTTTTATTTTTTTAACCATTAATAAATTAAGGTTCATTAAGAATTTGACTTAATTTTTCTTAATACTTTAATGGTTTAATTATATCCAATCAATTGGATTTTCTAGTACTTTAATTAATTTTTCTTCTTCGCTTCCTTTTAACATAGATTTTGTTTTTTGAACCATTAAGAAATTAAGGTTCATTAAGAATTTGGCTTAATTTTTCTTAATACCTTAATGGTTTAATTATATCCAATCAACTGGATTTTCTAATACTTTAATTAATTTTTCTTCTTGGCTTCCTTTTTCGGGATTATGGTCGTAAACCCATTGCACTTTTGGCGGTAAAGACATCAAAATACTTTCAATTCTTCCGTTAGTTTTTAAACCAAAAAGTGTGCCTTTGTCGTGTACCAAATTAAACTCAACATAGCGACCACGACGAATTTCTTGCCATGTTTTTTGTGCCTCCGTAAATGGTAATTGGTTTCTTTCTTCAAGAATTGAAAGATATGCTTTTAAAAAACTATTGCCAATTTCGGTTACAAAATTAAACCAATTTTCCATTGACATTGTTTCTGTTGCTTTGCAATAATCAAAAAATAGCCCGCCAATTCCTCGTGCTTCATTTCTATGCGTGTTCCAAAAATAGTCGTCGCATTGTTTTTTATACTTTGAATAAAAATCAACATTATGTTTGTCGCAAGCCGTTTTACAAGTTTGATGAAAATGTTTTGCATCTTCCTCAAATAAGTAATATGGTGTGAGATCTTGTCCGCCGCCAAACCATTGATTAATGATGTTTCCGTTATCATCATACATTTCAAAATACCGCCAATTGGCATGAACTGTTGGTGCCATTGGGTTTTTGGGATGAATGACTAATGATAATCCGCAGGCAAAGAAATCCGCTTCGCCAACTCCAAACATTTTTTGCATGGCTTCGGGTAATTTTCCGTGAACTGCCGAAATGTTGACACCGCCTTTTTCGATAACATCGCCATTTTCAATCACTCGAGTTCGCCCGCCACCACCTTCTGGGCGATCCCAAATGTCTTCTCGGAATTTGGCTTTTCCTTCTACGGTTTCTAATCCAGAAACAATTTGGTCTTGAAGTAGAAGTATGTATTGATAGAATTTATTTTTCATAATCTGATTTCAATAACCCAAAATAAACAATGTCTTCAAATTCTTTTAAGTGGTTTAAACGTTCATTTCTCAGAATTCCTTCTTGTTGAAAATTATATTTCAAAGCAATTTTTTGACTTCCAATGTTTACTTTTGATGTACAAATGATAATTTTCTGCATCAACAATTTATCAAAACAAAAATCTAAAGTTTGAGAAACAGCATTTGAAATTATGCCTTTTCCTTCAAAATTTTTATCAATAAAATAAAATAATTCGCATCTAGAAATCGAATAATCTATTTTTTTTACACCAATATATCCAATCAATTTATTATTTTCTGTATTTCTGATATAAAAATAAACATCTGTTTTATTGATTTGATTGTTCTTTTTAATCTGAATATATTGACTCGTTTTTTTTAAGGTTTCACAATTTTTAACAGTAATAGTCAATGTGTTTTCTATGTTAGATTTGTTTTGTTGAATTAAATCAAAAAATTCATTAGGCTTAATTTCGTCTAAATTAATTAATTTCCATTTAGAGAATTTCATAATTTACTGATTATATTCTTTCACCGCATCCACAAAAGCCTTTGCATGATCTACAGGAATGTTGGGTAAAATTCCGTGACCAAGATTCACAATGTATTTGTCTTTTCCGAATTCATCAATCATTTCATGAACCATTTTTTTGATAGTTGGAATTGGCGATAACAATCGTGATGGATCGAAATTTCCTTGCAATGGAATATTTCCACCCGATAAATAACGGGCATTTCTTGGCGAGCAAGTCCAATCTACACCAAGTGCCGATGCTTTACTTTTTCCCATTTCGTTTAAAGCGAACCAACAACCTTTTCCGAAAACAATTACCGGTGTAATATCGGCTAATGCTTCGATAATTTGGTTGATGTATTTCCATGAAAATTCTTGATAATCTACAGGCGAAAGCATTCCTCCCCAAGAATCAAAAATTTGAATGGCGTTGCAACCTGCTTTTACTTTTTCGATTAAATAAGCAATGGTTGTATCGGTAATTTTTTGCAATAAAACATGCGCCGCAACTGGATTAGAAAAGCAAAATCCTTTGGCAGTATCAAAACTTTTAGAGCCTTTCCCTTCGACTGCATAACAAAAAATTGTCCATGGTGAACCCGCAAAACCAATTAATGGCACTTCGTCATTGAGCATTTCTTTGGTTAGTTTGATAGCATCAAAAACATAACCTAAAGTCTCGTGAACATTAGGAACAATAACCCGTTCGACATCTTGAATAGTTCGGATTGGATTGGGTAAAAATGGTCCTAGATTTTCTTTCATCAACACTTCGATTCCCATGGCTTGTGGCACAACTAAAATATCCGAAAATAAAATTGCTGCATCTGGAGCAATTCTGCGAATGGGTTGCACGGTGATTTCAGAAGCCAATTCTGGTGTTTGACAACGTGTGAAAAAATCGTATTTATCACGCAATGCGATAAATTCTGGCAAATATCTTCCTGCTTGACGCATCATCCAAACTGGTGGTCGTTGTACTGTTTCGCCTTTTAAGGCTTTTAGAAATAGGTCGTTTTTAAGCCCCCTAACCTCGCCTTTGGCGGAGGGAATTTGTATGTCGTTATTATTCATTTTTAATATTGTTTCTAATTTTTATAATTTACTAGTTCCCCTTTTGGGGTTAGGGGGCTTGATATTTTTTAATACAGCTTTCTATTACATCTTCAATAGTCGGATTTTCGGCAATTATGATGTTTTTTGTCATTTTATTTAATGTACTTGCAGTAGTTTCGCCTATGCAAAAGCAAGTTTCATTTTTAATTTTATTATCTTTCAAATAACTTTCAACTCCTGAAGGACTAAAAAACAAAATTCCATCGAACTTTTCTGCTGAAGAAATCTTGAAAGGTGCTAATTTTGTTTGATATACTTCGATTTCATTGAAATTTATTTTGGCTTCTTTTAATGCTTTTGGTAAAGTTTCTTTTCGAAGATTTCCACTAAAAAATGTAAATGATTCTTTGTTGTATATTAAGGTAATTATTTCTGCCAATTCAGAGGCATAATCCATATAAACATCGACCTTGAAACCGTTTTGTTCTAACAATTCTTTGGTTTTTATACCTACACAAAAAGAGTTTTTAGTCTTTAATACTTCCCAACCTTGTTGCTCTATTAAACTTAAAACGGCATTTTGACTGCTAAAAATTAAATTTTGATTGATGTTTTTTAGTTCGAAATTATTGTTTTCGATTTCGATAAAATCTTGTTCTAAAATATCAAAATCATTATCGATAAATGCTTGCCTTTGTTCGTCAGACAATGTTTTTGTGGATAATATGCTCGTTTGGGTATTCATTAATTTAATTTTTTAGATTCAAAACGTTTCTAAATTGTTCTGCTGTTGGCAATTTACCTATAAATTCCTCTGGTAATTGATTGCTCAAAATATATTCTGAAACTCCGATTGGTTTATTTGCGTTTCGTAAAGTATATTCGACTTCTAAATGGTTCTTTTCTGGAACCAATAAAATTCCAATACTTGGTTTGTCATCAACTTGTTTTAATTGTTCATCAATTAATTGCAAATAAAAATCAAGTTTCCCAACAAACTCAGGTTCAAATTCTACGGTTTTTAACTCTACTGCAACCAAACATTTGAGTATTCTATGATAAAAAAGTAAATCTATGTAATAATCTTTATTGCCTAACGAAAGTCGGTATTGATTGCCAATAAAACAAAATCCATAACCTAATTCTAGCATTAATCGTTTTACTTTTTCGACCATTGCTTTTTCTAAATCTCGCTCTAAAACAGGTTTATTTATGTCTAAAAAGTCAAGGCTGTAAACACTTTTTATGCTTTCTTGAGCTTGTTCTAAAAAATGTTCTGGTAAAACTTTTACAAAATTATATTGTGCTGGTTTTGTTAAATAATATTCGTAGGCGTTTGCTTTTATTTGATGTAACAAAACCGAACGACTGTATCTGTTTTTTATGGTTTGTTCAAGATAAAAAATTCTAGCTTTTTGACTTTTTACTTGTTGAATTATTAATATATTATGCTTCCAAGGCACTCCAAATATGAGTTTTTTTATATTGTTCAAATGTGAACCAGCTTGGTTCATATTTGTGTTTTCTAAATGTGAACCAGCTTGGTTCACATTTGTGTTTTGTAAATATGAAACCATCGGTTTCACATTTGGAATCTCATCGTTATCTTCTAAATGTGAAGCAGCCTGTTTCACATTTATCAAAAGTGAATCAGTTTGGTTCACATTTGAATATTCAAGAACCAATTGCCTCATAAACTGAAGATTACGAGTAGACCAACTAACGCCATCGCCTATCAAACCAGGTAAATCTTTACTTAAAGATTCAATAATAGATTTTCCCCAACCAAATTCCTCTTGTTTTTTTATAATCAATTCGCCTATATTCCAATACAATTGATTAGAAATTGTTTGCACAGATTGTACCGCTTGAACACGATGAGTTTGAACCAAACCAGCAACTTCATCTAATAAAAGATGATAATTTTCTGATTGTATTTCGTTATTTTGACTCATTATTTCTTGAACAGACGCAATATATTGCGTCTCTACTTAATTTTTAAACTATCTTTTATACTTTTCATCAATTCGATTCCGCCATTATTCAAAATTTCTTGTGCTAAATTGAAGCCTAATTTTTTCCATTCTTGAATTGGGACAACTTTATCAACTTCGATTTTTTGTTTTCCATCAATAGATAATAAAATACCTTTAAAAGTTATTTCATCTTCATTGAAAGTTGCCAATGCTCCAATTGGTGCTGTACAACCGCCTTCTAAAGTTCGAAGAAACTGTCTTTCTATATAAGTACAAATATCGGTTTCGAGGTCGTTTAATTCGGCAACAGCATCTTTACAAAATTCGTCGTTTTGCATGGCGTGAATTACCATTGCGCCTTGTGCTGGTGCAGGAATCATCCAATTCAAATCAATAAAATTATCGGGTTTTATATTTATGCGTTCCAATCCTGCTGCTGCAAAAATGGCTCCGTTCCAATTATTTTCTTGTAATTTTTGCATTCTAGTATTTACGTTTCCACGCAAATCAACTACTTTATGATTTGGATATTTATTCAACCACATCGCTTGACGGCGCAAACTTCCTGTGGCAATAATTCCATCTTGCTCGAGAAAATCCAGATTGTTGTTATAAATCAAAATATCTTTCTCATTAGCACGTTTCAAAACGGCGGCTTGCATCATTCCGATTGGTAAAGCCGTTGGTACATCTTTCATAGAATGAACGGCAATGTCAATTTCGCCATTTATCATGGCAATGTCTAATGTTTTTGTGAAAATTCCTGTAATTCCGAGTTCGTAAAGTGGTTTATCTAATAGTAAGTCGCCTTGAGATTTTACAGCAATAATCTCGGTTTTTACGTCTAAATCGTTAAGCATTTTCTCGACTGTTTTGGCTTGCCAAAGTGCAAGTTCGCTATCTCGAGTTCCTATTTTTATTGTTTTATTTACCATTATTAATTTTGAAACATTAAGAAATTAAGGTTCGTTAAGATTTTAATCTTCTAATCTTGAAAAATACTCATTAACAAATGGTTTCAATGATTTTGTTATGTTTGTTGTGTAAAAATTAATTAGTAACCCTTGAGGCTTTTCTAATAATTTCATATAAGTTAAAAGTTGCGCTTCGTGTATTGGTAAAATATTTTCAACCGTTTTAAGTTCAACTATTACTGCATCATTCACTAATAAATCTATTTTTAATGTTGATTCAAGTTCTAAATTATCATATTCAATTGTAACGACGAGTTGTTGTTTTACATCATAACCATTTCTTTCTAATTCGAACTTTAAGCACTGTTCATAAACACTTTCAAGTAAACCTGGTCCAAGTTTTTTATGAACTTTTATTGCAAACCCAGTTATTTCGAAAGATAGTTGTGTTATTTCTTTTTTTGTCATTATAAAATATTCTTAATGAGCCTTAATATCTTAATGTTTGAATTTTAAATAAAAAATGTTTAAATTACAATTGAAATATCTTATTGATATAATCAATGCTTTCATCAACCATTGTGTCTTCGTCTTTTAGATGATTGGCAAAATGATTAGTTATTTTTTGAATGATGCGATTGCTAATGATTTCGGCTTGTTCTTCATCAAAATTAGATAATTTTTTGCGTTGAAAATTCAACTCAGCATCTTTAATCTCATTCATTTTTGCTTTCAAGGCATGAATTGTAGGCGCAAATTTTCGATTTTTAGTCCAAGCAATAAACTCGTCTTTTATTTCATCGATGATTATTTCGGCTGCAGGAATTTGACTTTTTCGGTTTTCTAAAGTTTCATCGGTTGTTTTTGACAAATCATCCAAATGAACTAAAGTTACATTTTCAAGTTTACGAACATCTTCGTTCACGTTTTTTGGAATCGATAAATCCAAAATCAAAAGCGGTTTTTTTAAATTTAAGATTGCTTTGTCAATCGTTGGATTTTGTGCGCCTGTGGCTACAACCAAAACATCTGCTTTTTGCAATTCTAAATGCAATTCGGCATACTCTTTTACAATCAAATTTAATTTTCCAGCCAATTTTTCTGCTTTGTTTTTGGTTCGATTGATTAAAGTAATATGTTCATTTTTGGTATGTTTCACCAAATTTTCGCAAGTATTTCGTCCAATTTTACCTGTTCCGAAAAGAAGAATATTTTTTTCGCCAATATTGGCAACATTCTTCATAATATATTGTACTGATGCGAATGAAACTGATGTTGCACCCGAAGAAATTTCGGTTTCGGTTTTGATTTTTTTGCTTGCTTGAATCACAGCATTTACTAATCGTTCCATAAAAGCATTTGCCAAACCAAAAGATTTTGCTTGCAAGAAACTGGTTTTTATTTGTGAAATAATCTCAAAATCTCCTAAAATCTGACTGTCTAAACCTGTTCCGACTTTAAATAAATGCGAAATGGCTTCTTTGTTTTTATAGATGTGAGCAACTTTTTGAAATTCTTCTACTGTTCCTTTTGAGTTTTCGCAAAGTAGTTTTATGAGTTGAAAAGGATGTTCTGCAAAACCATAAATTTCGGTTCTATTGCAGGTCGAAGTTACGATTAGGCTATCGATTCCTTCGGACTTTGCTTGTTGTAAAAGTACATTTTTTGCGTTGTCGTTCAATGAAAATTTTCCTCTAACTTCTGCATCTGCTTTCTTGTAACTCAATCCGATAGAGTAAAAAGTATGATGTTTTGATACGTTGAGATTTTCCATAAATTGCACTTTCTGTAAGCGATACAAAACTATTACTACAATTTTGATAAAAACAACGCTAAAAGTTCTATTTATAACGCTCAATGTTTTTTTAGATTTTTATCGTCAATATATCTAATAAATACTTACTTTTGTTGTATTATCAATGATTAAGAACGGGTTAATTTAGAGTTGTTCTAAATAACTTATTCTGATTTTTTGAATTAATATCTTAAAAAAATATCGCTATGGGTTCACAAGAAATTATAAAAATTGAAGATGATTTTACTTTAATACGATTTCAAAACGATTCCGATGAAGTTTTTCAGGCGCAACGCGAAGTTACAAGTGGTTTGATTCAGTTTCATTTTGGATTAAAAGGCAATGGAAAATTTATTTTCAATCAAGGAAATTATGCTTTAGATTTGAAAGAAGAAAAATCGTTATTGCTTTATAATCCTCAAAAGGAATTACCTTTAAACTTGGAATTGGCTCCAAATTCTTGGGCGATTTCGGTAATTATTTCTATCAAAAAGTTTCATGCTTTGTTTTCTACCGAAGCGAATTACATTACTTTTTTGAGTGATGATAATAAAGATAAAAAATATTATAAAGAAGACAATATTAGCCCTTCGATGGCAATTGTATTGAGTCAATTGTTCCATTATAACTTGAATCCGTCGATAAAAAATTTATATTATAAAGGAAAAGGATATGAATTATTAAGTTTGTATTTCAACAGAAATGAGGATCCAAATGCAGAGCAATGTCCGTTTTTGATTGATGAAGATAATGTAATAAAAATAAAAAAAGCCAAAGAAATTATTATTGCTAATATGGCAGAACCGCCAGGATTGCAGGAATTAGCAGACGAAATTGGGTTAACCTTGAAAAAACTAAAAATGGGTTTCAAACAAATTTATGGCGACACGGTTTATGGTTTTTTGTTTGATTATAAAATGGATTATGCCCGAAAATTATTAGATTCAGGTTCGTATAATGTTAACGAAGTAGGATTAAAAATTGGCTACAGCACTGGAAGTCATTTTATTGCAGCCTTTAAAAAGAAATTTGCAACGACACCAAAAAAATATTTGATGACTTTGAATCCGAATGTTTAAATAATGAAAGAAAGAATCATTGGTTTTGACCTTGCGAGAGCTTATGCCATTTTTGGGATGTATATCGTTAATTTTAATTTTTGTTTTGGAAATGTTTCTCAAAACCAAGAGCCCGTTGGTCGTTTTCTAAATTTATTTACAGGAAATTCAACTTCTATTTTTATTATTTTGGCTGGAATGGGCGTTTCATTAATGACAAGTAAATCAGATTATTCGATAGAAGAAAAATCAAAATACAAATCGATAATTTTAAAACGTTCTTGGTTTCTATTCTTTGCTGGATTAGCACTTTTTACTTGGTGGTCGGGCGATATTTTGCATTTTTATGGCGGTTATATGCACATTGCTGCTTTTATATTATTTGTCCCAAAACGCTATTATTTATGGATTTCATTATTTGTGATTATAATTTATCATTTACTATTACTTGCAATTCCTGTCGAAACTTCTTGGGATTTCAACACTTATAAATATGTTGATTTTTGGACACCAATTGGATTTTTAAGAAACACCTTATACAATGGTTGGAATTCAATGTTTCCTTGGTTTTCGTTTTTCGCAATTGGAATGTGGTTAGGAAAATTAGATTGGCACAGCAAATTAATTCGAAAGAATGTTTTCGTCATTGGATTACTACTTTTTTCAACGATTCAAATGATTCGTTTTTGGGCAAAAAATCCTTTTGAAGATGATTATTTACATCGTTATATTTTGAGTGAATATTTTCCGCCGTTTTTACCTTTTTTACTAGTAACTGCTGGTTTTGGTTTGATGGTAATTGCTATTTGTATGTATTTGGGCGAAAAATTTCAAGAAGCGAAAATCATTCATTATTTAGCAAAAACAGGGCAAATGACCTTATCGCATTATGTGATTCATATCACTTTAGGAGTGTTGATTTTAGAACAATTTACAAATAAAACCTATACTGGTTTTCTTGAAGATGAGGTTCCAACGCAATCAATTTATATTTTACTTTTTGCCGTTTTATTCTATATTGCAAATGTAATTTTTAGTTGGTTTTGGAGCAAAAATTTTAAAAATGGACCTTTGGAAAGTGTTATGAGAAAAATTTCAGGATGATGAATAGTTGTTAAAACTTAAAAGTATTTTATAACAATATTTGAAAGAAATTTGACACTATGCCAAAAACATTTAATGTCTCTGAATCAGAAATATTTAAAATTTTAAAATTAAATTTTAAAGCAAACCCAAAAACTGATACCCTAAATTCTTTTCCACTTTTTCGCTTGAAACAATTTTTCCTGTTGAGTGTTTTAAATCATTAAATTCTGGAACTTCTAATCCAAAAGCAATTGCTTTTTTAGTATAGTAGTCCTTTCGTGTGGGATGATAAGGAGTGACTCCATTAAAAGTTTCGTTCCAAACGTCGAGTTCTATGATTTTTTCAATAATTCCAATGCAATCTCTTTGATGTATGAAATTAATAGGTGCATTTGGATTTTCAATATTTTTTCTTCCTGCTAAAACACGAATTGGGTTCCTATCTTCTCCTATCAATCCACCGAATCTAATTATTGTAGTTTTAAAATTTTTATTAGCCTGAAAAACCTTTTCGGATGCCAAAAGTTGGATTCCAGACTCGTTTTCTGGAACCGCAATTGTGTCTTCAGTAACTTTAAATTTATCTTCTAATGCAAAATCTGTAGACAAATTATAGCCACTGTAAACAGATGTTGAACTCACAAAAATAATTTTTTTGATTGATGATTGTTCTAAAAAAGGAATACTTTGTTCAATTTTTTCGATGAAACTTTCGGTGCTTCCATCTCGCAAATTTGGCGGAATATCAATAATTATAATTTCTGAGTGCTCTAAAAATTTTTCCACTTCTCCAACAACTCTGTTGGATTTGATTTTGATTAAAAAAGGGTTGATTCCTGCATTTTTTATAACCTCTAACTTTTCTTCAGAAGTAGTTGAGCCATTGATTGAAAATCCTTTTGAAATTAAAATTTTCGCTAATGGAAGTCCCAACCATCCGCAACCCAAAATGCTAATTTGTCTCATTATAAATTATTTGTATTCGTTTTAGAATATTTTTCAATCTTGAAAGTTTGTTTCAAAATTATTGCGTCGTTGTTTACAAACGGTTTTGGCATCATTGAATTTGGTCGTTTTTTTACAGAGAGATCAAAATTAGTCAATAAATCAAAAGAAGATTCAAAAATTTCAATATTAAATTTTTGATTTGGATCGACTTCGAATTTAAAATTTTCTGAATCTACAATATTTGGGTTTTCAACTGGATAACACCTGAAAAAACGATTTCCGTTTCGTTCGAATTTTACATAATCAGTATTAGAATAACCTGAGATAAAATAGAAAAAATCATAAATATCAACTTTTTTGTCAACAAACAAATCATACCTGTTTATTTTTCTTCCATATGGTGGTATTATATCAAGTTGAATAACGCGCATATTTTTTTTCAATTTTTCTGAGTAGACAAGTGTGTCTTGAACAAAAGTTATGATAGATTTTTGGATTGCTTTTATTGGTGCTTCTTTGAGAAACGTGAAACCAGAGTTGTATTTGCTTTGACTTGTTTGCCCATTGATTTCGGTTGCTTTTTTCGGGTTTTTACCTAAATAGGCTTCTGTCCATTCATCAACTTCAGCATCATAAGTAGTCCAAAACGATTTGTTCTTGTCCGAATCAACAAAATAAACTAAACTATTTGGCTTTGGCTGATTATCAGAAAATCCAGAATTGAAATGTGCTTTTACAAAAAATCCAACAGAAAAAATAAAAAATAAAACCGCCCAAAATCTTTTGTTTGTAAATGCCCCAAAAACAGGCAGTAATAACCCAAAACATAGAACTAAAAGTATTGAACTTCCAAACATGATTTTTAAACCTAATCCAACCGGAAATAAATCAATAAAAGGAACAACAAATACAAAAGTTGGAATTGAAAGTAAGACATTCAAAAGCCAATAATTTTTTTGTGTGATTACGAAAATTGCTAACATAGCAAGGCTCGAAAAAACAGGAAGTATGAAAAATGACGCTCCTTGTAATGAAAACGCAACACCAAAATTTATTACTATCCAAACTAAAATTGGTGCAATTGAATGATTCATTACGTTTTTAGAATCTGTGAATTTTTTATAAATCAAAAAACATATTGTCAAGGTCAGAAACACAAAAAGCATCATGTAGTCATGTCCATTATAGGTAAAACCTTGAAGAATATTGTTGTAATCTGGGTAAAGAATCAAAATTAATTTCCACCCAAAAAATGTCAATCCTCCACCAAAAACCAACGTTAAAAGCATAGGAACAAAACCCTTTAAAATTTCTTTTACATTCAAAATACGTTTTGCTAATCCAAAGAAAATTAAAACAAAAAATAGAATGACTGCTAAAATCAACATCGGAAAAATATAATCATAAGAATAATTCACAAATCCCAAAGGCGTGTTGCAATAGACATTTTCTCGCGAAGAATTGATTTGCGTTAAATCAAAATTCGAAAAATGTTTCATTAAGGGCATCAAATACGAGCCTTTGTGAGCTAAAGATTTTTCGTCAACATTTTCTATATTATCGAGTTGAGTGTGGTAGTTGAAATGGCTGTCAATATTCGCAAAATTGAATCCGCTAATATGTCTTTTTTTTCTAAAGGCAGTCAAATCGGTATCGTTTGGTAACATTTTGTAAATGCTATACATCAAAGAATTCGAAACAGGATATTCTGGATTTGCTTTCACAAAATCGTTAATCATTCTTTGATTTCCTGTGCTGGATTCCATCAACATAAAACTCGGACCAGAACTTCCACGAGCCTCAAAATTGAGAACTAATCCAATTTTTTCAATTTTTGAATAATCGTTCGCAAAAAGTGCTGCACCATTTAACCCCAATTCTTCTGCATCAGAAAAAAGAATCACAATGTCGTTTTTGTGTGGCGTTTTGTTATGTAAAAAAACACGAATTCCCTCTAAAATTGTTGCAACTCCAGAAGCATCATCTGTAGCTCCATGTGAAACCGAATGAGGTGCAGAATCATAATGTGATAGCAGTAACAAATCTTTATCACTTCCAGTTCCTGGGATTCGTGCATAAATATTTTTGACGTGTGTTCCCACTCCGTCATAGAAATTTTCGCCTTCCTGAATATTATTTTCCAGACCCATTTTGTTGAGTTCAGACACAATATAATCAGCAACATCATCATGAGCATCTGAGCCAACATAATGTGGTTCTTTTGAAATTTCTTTTATAATTTTTAGAACTCTTTTTGTCGAAAATTCAGAAAGTGCTTGATTTTCAGAAATCGTTTGTGGCATCATTGCGCTAAAAACCCAATATAAAATCCCAATAAAGGATAGCATAATTAGTATTGAAGAATAATATTTTTTTAGGTTGATCATTGTTTTACTTTTAAATATCTTTTTTTACTAACATATAATATTCGTCTTCCAAAATGCGATAGCCTTGATCGTAGAGAAAAAAATACGTGTTTCCAGTTTTTGTGTTGTATATGGAAGTAAAAAATTCGAAATCAAAACCTTTACTCATCAATTTGGTTCGAGTAGTTTTAGATTTTCCATCCTCAGTTGCATTCAACTCCGACAAAATTCGATAATTTTTTCGTAATTTGTTGTTTACATTACGCATAAAGTTAGTTGAATCTTTATTTATTTTATTATTGTACGCATTTCGACAACCATCGCTACAGAACTTTTTGTCCTCACGACCCACTATTTTTTCGTTGCATTCTAGACAGTTTTTCATATAGTTTCGAATTGATTTTTATACACCAAAGCCTGTTCTATATGCGCATAATGATGGTTGCAATGCCAAGCATAAAGTCCTAAAACTTCATCTAATTCGAAAATTTTTCCGGTTGCCGGATGCAAAAATTTTCTTGAAAATTCCACATTGGTAAAACTTTTTAATAATAAAGTCCATCGAACATGAACTCCTTCTAAAATTTGCAATGAAGCAAGTAAATCATTAGAATCTACATCTGCAAGAATTGCCCAAAGTGCTTCTTCATAAGGTTTTATTATTGGTAAATCTTCAGTCAAAGCCAGTTTAAACCGAATCAAACTATTCATGTGACTATCCGCACAGTGATGAACAACTTGTTTTATAGACCAACCTTCAGGTCGATAAACGAAGTTTAATTGTTCAACCGAAAGATTTTTAGTTATGTTTTTTATTTTATTAGGGAAATTTTCTATGACAGAAATCCAAGTTTGCAAATCGTTCTCAGAAATTGAATTTGGTTTTTGAAAAGTTCCAATTGGGTATTTTAGTTTTTCCATTTTGATGTTGTTTATAACGTAAAATTGTATTCTTTTATTTCTCTAATAACTATATTTTGTCATTTGCATGTTGAACCAAACTATCGTAGCAATTACAGAAATAATCATAAATACGGCAGCGCCAATAAATATTTTTTTGTCTTTTAGAGGCAAATCTTTAAAATGTCCATTGTTTTTAATTCTAAAAAGCATAAAATACAAACCCATCGATATGCTCAATGGTGATAGCGCAATTGCTTCATATGAATAAGAGATTTCTTTTCCTAACTTCATATCTTCCACTTTTTGATAAATAAAAAAATATCCAAAAATCAATCCAATGGTAAGAATTAAAAAACAATACAATAATATGTTTTTCTTGGGTTGTTGTTCTTGATTTTGAATTGGTTTAGTATTTTCCATAAAAAAATTACAGTTTTATTTTTATTGTTCCTTTTTTCAGAAACATGAGTAAAATCAACCAAATGTAAACAAAATTTTCCAATTACAAACGGTTACAAACATTTACAACCGAAATTAAATGGTTGTTAACCGAATATCTTTTGCAAGTGTTAACATCTTTGCACTGTCGAAATGAAACAACATCGACATGAAACAAATAATAAATATAAACAATTTTAAATTTACAAGCCATGAATGCATTAAGAAACAGAGTACAATTGATCGGACATGTTGGACAAGATCCAGAAATTAAAAATCTTGAAGGAGGTAAGAAAGTTGCCAAATTTTCTATCGCAACTAACGATGTGTATTATAACGAAAATAAAGAAAAAATTACAGACACACAATGGCACACAGTAACTGCTTGGGGCAAACTGGCAGACATTGTAGAAGGTTTTGTAACCAAAGGAAAAGAAATTGCTCTCGAGGGAAAATTAACCCACGGAAGTTATGACGACAAAGAAGGTATAAAACGGTATTATACAGAAGTTGTTGCTAATGAAGTATTACTTTTGGGAAGCAAAAACTAAAATTTAATTTTAAAAATCTCGAAGAAACAAAATATATTTCTTCGAGATTTTTTATTTACTAAAAATTGCAATTCCATCAATAATGATAGAATCTGAATAGATAGAAATATTTGATGAATTTCCAGAATTAATATTCGAAAGCAATTTCGTAAGAACTAAATAACCATTCTTGAACTCAAACTTTCTTGTCGGGGTTTTTCTAAAATTGTCTTTTATTTCATTAGAACCATTTACTTTTTGTTTGAAACTTTTAAAAATTTTCATAAAATCTTTGGTAGGAGTTTCAGAAGTATTGACATTAAAATAGGTTGGGTTTGGTTTTTGAACTGTTGCTGGATTTGCATCTGTTTGATATTGACTCAAATCACACGAAATCTAAGTAAATCTTACTTTTAAAACCATTACATTCGATGTTTAGTGTTTGTTTATACCTTGTTTCTTCTTGTGAAAAAACACATTCAAACGATAAAAAGCAAAATGATAATAAAAATACTACTTTAGTTGTTGTTTGTCCAAGGTCGTGAATCCTAATAAAAATTATTTAGAGGAACAATTTGTTGCGCTTTTGAAATTGTGCAGAACAATAACAAAAAAACTATTTTAATTACATTTTTCATGATTACACAAATCTACAAACCCCAGTTTTATGAAAACTGGGGTTTGATTCTTTTACATTCTTGTTAGTGTCACATCTGTTGGGATATTAAAAACAGATGGCTGATCATTTCCTCGCATTCCTGGTTGTAATCGTATTTTTAATGTTGCAGTTGAAGGTGTAGAGTTTGGATCAATTATCATTAGTATGGTTCCTTTGACTCCTTCTATATATGATTGGTTAAACGGTACTGTATTATCATTTATTGAACCCGTCAATACATTTGGCTCTGTAACATTTGCATATAAAATTGTCAACCACATTTGGGTGCCAGTACTAA
>JANPDC010000127.1:0-7105 GCA_031431275.1 Bacteroidota bacterium | reverse complement strand
GTTGGTTGCAGGATTATGACAAAGTAATTTCGGTTTGTGAACAACAAAAAGGAAGTTTTATCTATGCATCGAATTTTAGTCTAGGAGTGAATTTGTTTTTTGAATTGAACAATTATTTATCTAAAATGATGTCGAAATTCAAAGTCTACAAAGTCTCAATGGAAGAGATTCATCATATACAAAAACTCGATGCACCAAGCGGAACAGCCATTTCATTGGCAAACGGAATAATTGAAAATTCAGGATATACAAATTGGACTTTGGAAAATCCAAAACAAAATGAGATTCAAATCGATGCCAAAAGAATTGAAAATGTTCCAGGAACACATGCTGTTTTTTACGATTCAGAAATTGATCAAATCGAAATTAAGCATACAGCACACAATCGCGAAGGATTTGCTCTTGGAGCCGTGATTGCTGCTGAATATATTTACAATAAAAAAGGGATTTTCTCCATGAGAGAAGTTTTGGGAATCTTTTAATTTTAAAATCATGAAATTTAAATTTTTATCATTTTTTATTACTTATTGTGTTTCATTAATTTTCAATTTTCATAATTTACAGGCACAAGAAAGTTTTTTTTCTGATAAAACTTTAGCAACCGAAATTATTACTTCAAATGGAATTGAAACTAATTTAGATGATGTTTTTGGTTCTTTAGAATTCAACAACGTGTTCATTTTAATTTACGATTCAAACAAAACAGATTTTATCGAAAATTTACCAAAAATAAAAGATTTACAAATTTCAAATCCAGACTTCAAATACGTTTATATTGCTACAAATTCAGAAAAAGAAAACTGGCAAAGTTTAGTGAAGAGTTTTGAATTAAATGGCATGAATATTATTCTTAAAAAGCCAGTTGATTTTTCAATAAATGATGAACTTGAAATCGATATAAACAGTAAAATAATTGTACTAAATAAAAAGAAAGAAATAGTTTTTAGGAGAAATATTCAAACTAGTTTTACAGAAATTGACTCTTTTTTGAAAGGATTGAAGTATTTTAAATAATTTCAATTATCTTCTTATATCTTCATTTTGAATATTATTATCATCGATTTTATCACTGAACTTTTTACCAAAATTATAAGTTAAAGTCAACAATAAATTTGAAGAATTGTTTTGAGTTTCAATTTTTTGATAAAAGTTATCCAAACTACTGATATCAATAAATCCATTCTTAGAATTACCTAACAAACCTCTACCATATAAACTAACAGCTAATTTATCCTTTAATAAATTGATGTTTATTGATAAATCTAAATATGGATAAGTAATTCTTTTTGATAATAAAGAATATTTTGGACCATCCTGCCTTGCGGAAAACGAAACTGAAAATTTATCTTTAAATAATTTAGTGCTTAAATTTATATTACCAATGAAAGTATAACCTTTGTTGTTTTTAATTAAAGCTAACGGGTTATTATCTTCAAAAATATTGTAATCAAAACCTGAGTTCAAGTTTAGATTAACTTTTTTAAATAGTTTTGTTCGGAATCCAGCACTTAATCCAGTAGAATTAAATTTTGCAGCATTTCCTAAAGTTTGAATTAATAAATTTCCTTGTGTTTGATATATTTCTGAAATTGCATTATTAATTGACTCGTTATAAAATTTCAATGAAAAATTATCTGTTTTGAATGCTTTATTTATTGAGAAAGAATAATAATTTCTAATTTGTGGATCAAGATTAGAATTGCCCTGTTTCGCAATCCCGGGATTAAGAATTATGATTGCATCATTTAAATCAGAAATATTAGGTCTCAAAACTTTTCGAGAATAACCAAATCTTGCATCAACTTTTTTGTCAAAATGATATAATGCGTTAAATGTTGGGAGAATAAAACTATAATTTTGTTTCAAAAGAAGATAATTGTTATTTGTGTTTTCTAGTGTAACCGCAGTTACAGTTGAGAATTTTTCTGACCAATCAGAGTCAAATTCAACTGTCCCATTAATTACATTTTGATTAATATAAAAATTTGTATTCGAAAAACTAAAATTTCTATTAATGTATTTTAAATCTACATAAAGTGCAGTTGGTATTTTTAAAATCATAAATTCTTCATACTCATAATTTAAACTTGAAGAAAATTCTTTATTTTTTGATTGAATATTAAAAGAATTTGAACTACCATTATCAAAATTAAATTTACTTATGTCTCGACTGTCATAAGTAGCAAATGCGTTTTTGAAATATATATTTTTACTTTTTTTTAATTCATATTTATAAACAGATGCTATGTTCCATTGCCCTTTGTAATCTTCTCCATCTTTTGAAAATAAATCAGGTAAAGTATTATTTAAACTTGAAAATCCGTTTACATTGGCAATAAATTTATACGAACTTAAAAAGCCCGTAATATTAAAATTTGATTTTTCATTAAATTTTATATTTAATCTAGATTGCAAATAAATTTGAGTTCCTTTGGAATCATTTATATTATTTTGAAAGAAACTACCACTAGCATCAATTCGATTTGAACTATAATCAACTATTTGGTTATTTCGTTTGTAGTCAAAATTTGATTTGAATGTAATTTTTCCTTTTTTGTATGATAATGATGGAATAATCCCAAAATTATTATTCCTAAGTCCACCACTTAACCCGATACTTCCTTTTATAAATTCTTCCGTTTTCTTTTTTGATATAATATTTATAACAGCACCAAAAAAATCAGTTCCGTAGGCTCCTGATGGGTTATTTATTATTTCTACCCTGTCAATATCCGCAGCATCAATTGTTTTCAATTCATTAGCCATGGATTCTAACCCGTCTATAAATATTTTTCCTTCTAGTTTTCCGTCAACAATAATTTTGTCGTTACTCAGAGAAACATTTGGAATTGTGCTTAATACTTCGGGTGCTTTTGTGTTTTTAATAAAATCTTTTTGATCGACTTTATAAGAAGATTTTTTAGCGGTTATAATTGTTTTGTCTTTAGCATTTATAACAATTTCTTTTAAAACTTCTGGGTTTTCTACTTCTAATGAAATATTTATAATATTTATTTTCTGGAGATTGTCTAACTTTTTTTCGAATAATTTGTAGCCAACTTGATTAACTTTCAAATTAATTGTATCTGTTATGCCTGAAACTATATTGATAAATTTATAATTTCCATTTTTATCTGAAACTGCAAATTTCGAATTTTTATTAACCTTCAACTCGATAATAGCATCTATAACTGGCATTTTAGCATCAGATAATTTTCCGTTGATTGAAATTGTATTTTGTGAAAATAAATTGGCAAAGAAAAGGATTGATGATAAATGCAAGAAAAATTTAAAATTCATATTAAAGTCCAGTATAATTTAAAAAAGTGTAAAATTAAAATTGTTATTCAAATAACAATTAAAAAAAGGAACACTTTCTTTTTCAAAGAAAGTGTTCCAAATTAATTATTGTGGTAAATTATCACCTGAATGATAAGTTCCACAAATTGAATTTCCTAGTGGTGATTTACCACAGTCATCATTACTACTAGAACAATGTCCTCCACTGTCTGCATTTCTTAATGCAGAAGATTTAGTAATTGAACCAAAACAAGCAACTGTTATAGCCGCTACTGCAATCATAAGTTTTAAATAATTTTTCATTTTAAAAAAATTTTTAATTAATAAATTTGTTAATCATCATATATATCTCGAGAAAATAAAGGATGCGTAGTTATGGTCTAAAGCAATAATCAATTTGTCATTTTTAAATAAAATATTTCTAATATTTTTTGATGCAAAATGATCTAAATTGAACTTGAGACTTTTTTTGTATTTCAGACTATTAAAATCATAAACGTCTATGATTATTTTGCTATTAAATTCATTGAAGGTAGATAATATAAAAACATCATTATTTTTGATAAATAATCCTTCATTTGTGTTGTAAGTATTTTTTCTGCTGTAATAATTAAATCCTTCTTGATTGGTTATAATTTCTGGTATCTCTGAATTGTCAATCGTTGAAAATTCTTTTAAATAAGAACCATCAGCATTAAAAAAATAAACTTTAGAATATTTATCACAGGTATAAGTTATACATTGTTTTTTTTCATGGGAATTAAAATCACCAGAATATTGTAAGTAAGATTGTGAAAATTTAGTTGTTGAATTTTCTTCTATTATTTTACAAATTTCTACTGTAGCATTTAATTTATTTACTTTAAAAAAGCCTAAATTATATTTTTGATTTTTAAAAAACTCACCTAAACAAAGTAAATTACCAACTTCATCAATCGGTATTAAACTTATAATTTTCAAATCTTTAAATTTGATTTGATTAATATTATTTTGTTCGTTACACTCATAAAAATCAAATTGTTTAGTATAATAAATCCTATTTAAACTTGAATATAATACTTTTGATTCACTTGGTAATTTTAGAACTAATGAATCTTTTTTCAATAAATCATCAAAATAAAAAGTAAATTTTGAGTTTGAATCATCAATTGATTCTTTATCAAATTCAACCAAAAGTTTATCTGAATCGGTGCTCATTAAATAATCAGATTTACTCATTTTGGTAAATATTTTTTCAAAATTTAAACCATAATTTGTAGCATCATATTTTCTATCTAAATGAAAATTTTGTTTAGTGCTTGAATCAGAAAAATTAAAAAACACAATGATTATTAATAATGTGCAAAAAAAAGTAGATGTACCAACAAGAAATTTATCTTTCATCAACTAAAATATTAAAAGTGTAAAATGAAAATAAAGACCCAATAATTAAAAAGATGTTAATTTTTAAGTGAGAATTATAACTTAATCCGTTCAGAATCCCTCCACAACCACAAACTTCATACAAACCTTTGTATCGTAAAAAAGAAATATACAGCGTAAAAGCAAACATTGTTAGCGAAAAAAATAATAGACCTAATTTTTTATAAAAAATCATGAAGCCAACAATAGCAAATTCCAAAATTATTACTAAAACAGAAAAATAATTTGCAACATTTTCACTAAATAAACTGGTTTTTAACAAATTAGTTCTAAATGAATCTAAATTCATTAGTTTATTTGCGGCCGTGTAACAAAAAAAGAAGATTAAAAATAAATAGATTATTTCTGCAATTACTTTTTGAAATTTCAAAGCGTTTTTAAACATATTTATTTGGGAAAAATTTTATAATTATTTTGCAAACATAGAAAATTAAATCAAAATAATGACTTATTTGTAATTATTTTTTAAAATTGGTATTAAGAAATTGCAAACATGCAAAAGCAATATCTAAATACTGAATTATTAGAAAAGGTCGTTGCGTGTATAAAAAAAATTAGAAAGGAAAAAAAAACAACTTTAGAAGTTTTTTATTTCGATACTGGTATTCATTTGGCTAGAATCGAACAAGGAAAAACAAATATAACAGTTTCTACATTATCAAAAATATGTGATTATTTTGAAATTTCACTTTCAGATTTTTTTAAATTATGTGAAGATTTTTCCAAATTCAAGATTTAAAAACCAGATTAACTTTTCTTAAATCAAATAACAATTTAAATTCCATGTTAACGTGAGATTTAGACAAAAAATTTTGTTAATGAAAAATTAAATCAAATAAAATATTAAGAATTTAATTAGAAGTTTGCAAATTAGAATACTTTTGTAACAATTTTAAAAAATTACGTCTTATCTAAATTAAATTTTAATATCATATTTATGTCAATGTATCAATGGTTTGTGTTCTTTTTAATGATTCAATTAGTTCATTATCTAGGAACTTGGAAAATGTATGTTGCTGCAGGAAGAAAATCTTGGGAAGCCGCAATACCAGTTTATAATTCAATCGTTTTGATGAAAATCATCAATCGACCAACTTGGTATACGCTTTTGTTGTTTATTCCAATTGTAAATTTAATCATGTTTCCTGTAGTTTGGGTGGAAACTCTGAGAAGTTTTGGTAAAAATTCTACCTTAGATACGTTTTTGGGAATCGCAACTTTTGGTTTGTACATTTATTATGTGAACTATACCGATAAACTAAATTATATTACAGATAGAAGTTTAAAGCCAAAAAATGTTGTTGCAGATACTGTAAGTTCTATTGCTTTTGCTATTGTTGTAGCCACTTTAGTGCATGGATATGTTTTGCAACCTTTCAATATTCCAACAGCATCTTTAGAAAAATCATTACTCATTGGTGACTTTTTGTTTGTGAGTAAATTTCATTATGGCGCAAGAGCCCCAATGACTGCTGTGGCATTCCCAATGGTGCATGACACCATTCCGTTTGTGAACGTAAAATCTTATACTAATTTTCCGCAATACCCCTATTTTAGATTACCCGGAATTCAAAAAATTAAAAATAATGATATTGTAGTTTTCAATTATCCCGCAGATACTTTGTTTAATATGTACAAAGCCACAGATAAAAGATATGACAAACCCATTGATAAAAAAACCAACTATGTAAAACGCTGCGTTGGGATTGCTGGCGATAGTCTTTCAATAAAAAACGGTGTGGTTTTTATAAACGGGAAAGAATTGAAACTTGCCGACAGAGCAAAACCGCAGTACATGCACAAAGTATATTCAAAAGTTGGAGTATCTGCGGATTTATTAAAAGAAGTTGGCTCCACAGAGTTCGAAAGAACCTATGAAGCAGAATTCACGAATCAAAATCAGTCTGAAGCATTGAGACCATATATTACTGGTGTTGAAGAAATTTCTAAAGGAAAATATAAAATAAAAACAGCATTTACTGGAATTCCACAAAACATCATAATAGAAAATTCCATCAACATCAATGAAGTTTATGATTATGTGAATAGTGTAAATTTAACAAAAAAAGGCGCTGAAGAATTGCGAGCGAAGAAAACGATTGATTCTGTTGTGATTTTTAATTTACCAAAAAAATCTGCAAACAAATCCATGTTTCCTCATAATAACGATTGGAGTTTAGACAATTTTGGTCCCATTTATATTCCACAAGAAGGAAAAACGGTTGCCTTGAATCTTCAAAGTTTGCCTTTTTATAAAAAAGTAATTGCAGAATACGAAGGTAATGATTTGAAAGTCGCTGGTTCAGAAATTAGAGTCAATGGAAAAGTTGCCACAACATACACTTTCAAACAAGATTATTATTGGATGATGGGAGACAACCGT
>JANPDC010000126.1:0-3326 GCA_031431275.1 Bacteroidota bacterium | reverse complement strand
ATTACTATTTTTAAAAGTCTTGATTCATTTTCTTTTAGAGATAAATTTTTTAACCCAAAAATTAATTTAAATAGATTTTGGTTATATAAAAATATAAAAAGTGATTTTACTTTAAAAAGCATACTTGAAAAAAAATTTTCTAACAATAATATCAATTATTCTAATTTAATACTAAAAAAAAATTCAATTGAGCAAAAATATTATTACTGTATTGATTCAAAAAAAATTTCCTTTTATTTAAATCAAGGCTATTTTATTTACAACGAAGATAATAACAGTTTTTCTTTTTTTGAAAAAATTGCAGATATAGTATTTGAAAAAGAAACCTTTTACTCAACTGATTGTAGAATAGAGTTAGACTTAAATAATAATTTAGTTATAACACCAATCATGCCATATTAAAATTTAAAATAAAGTTAATTTACATTTTACAAAAATATTTTGAAGTAAGATAGTAACTTAACAAATTACTTATTTAAGAAGGAGCAGATTTCGGTTGTAATTTTTGGCAAGGTGCTGTTACAGGATTAGTTTCTGCTGTTGGACATTATTATGGGAATCGATTAAATCAAAGAATAACAGTTAATAGAATGTTGAGATCGATTGGATTAAAACCAGGTGATGCTCCCAATATTGCAGATGCTAAAGCAATTTTAAAAGATTTCGCACAAAAGTTTTTTGCAAAGGAATATAATGCTCATGCCAGAGAAAATAAGAGATATGGATTTTTATTAGAATATATAGATAACCGCAAAATAAATGGAATATTTGTAAAAGCATTTACAGATCCAAAAATGAATTTTACTGATGTTGGTTCAATTACATTTACTAAACTTGCTTTTTCTACTTTTAGACAACTACTAACAACAATGGGACATGAATTTCAGCATGCAAGAGATTATTGGAGTGGTGATTATAATAAATGGAGAGGCGAAAGTCAAGGGAATGATTTTTATCTAGAAAACATGGCAGAATTAAGTGCTAGATCATGGGAAATCAGAAGTTATGGACAGACCGCTACAGGTTTATATTTAAAATTGCAGTTCGGTGGAAGTAATAGTAATATCTATTTTAATAAATAATGAAAAACTATATATATGTATTTGTAGTAATTAGTTTAATTTCTTGCAAAACTAAGTACGTGCCTGAAGTTATTGAAAATAATTACCCTGATTTAATAAATATTATCATTGATGAAAACACTATTGAGAAAGATAGTCTATTATTTGTGATAGAAAACATTTCTAACGAAAACTACTTTTTCCCTTTTAGAAATTTAAAGTACCATAACACAAAAAAAAACAGTTTCAGTTCTACTTACGATAATACTGAATTGATAATTACTACAGAAAATGATAAATATCCTTATTCACCCTATTTAGGCAAATCATTAGTGAATTATGTTAATTCAAATAAATTAAATAAGCAAAGTATAAAGTTAGACTATAGTGGAATAATTAAAATCAAATCCAAAGAAAAAATTAAATTTAAAATTCAAATTCCATCAAGTTATTATTCAATAATGAAAAATTCAAAGAATTATTTTGATGAAAATGTAGTTTATTATTTTGGTTTACAAATCCATCCAATGCAAAATCCTCATTTAATTACAAAAATTTCAATTGATTCTTTGCAGCAAAAAAGTTATAAATTGTACAGAAAAAAAATAAATTCAAATAAAATTCATTTTGTTGTAAAAGATAGTATTTCAAAATAAAAACGGTGCAGGCATTGCCCTAGCCAAAATGATGTTCTTTTACAGAGGTTACACGGGACATGAGCATTTGCAAAGTATTGGTTTAATCAACATGAATGCACGTTTGTATGATGCGAAACTGCACCGATTTTTTGCAGACAGATAGTATTTTACAAGATCCAAGCAATACGCAAAATTATAACAAATATGGATATTGTGTAAATAACCCTTTGCGATTTACTGACCCAAGTGGTAATGAATTTGTAATTTTAGGCTCACTATTACTCGCAGCAATAGTTACAGGTACAGCAGTGAGTATTGCAGTTTATATTGGTACTAATTTATATTTTGGCACACCCATTACTGCTGGCGGAATTATTGGAGCGGCGGTGATTGGAGCTATTTCTGGTGCAATAACCTGCGGGATTGGTAGTGCAGCCACTACCAATTTTGCCAATTTTTACTCTAGGGCTACGTTTCAAGCGTTGTCTCACGGAGCCTTTCAAGGAACGATGACTGCAATACAAGGAGGTAACTTTTTTGCAGGATTTTTAGCGGGTGCATTGAGTAGTATTGCAAGTAGTGCTTGGGGCGGTGGTAAAAGTTATGATGTTGCAGGTGACAAAGGAGTTGCTATTGCAGGTTCTGGTTTTGGAGGTGCAGGAGTATTTGCTAAAAGTACAGTAGGAACTTTGTCTTTTGGTGCATTAGCTGGTGGCGCAGGCGCAAGTTTAGGTGGTGGTAATTTTTGGCAGGGAGCCGTAACGGGTTTATTTGTTAGTGGGCTGAATCATTATGCGCATAGTAGTAAAAATAAAATCACAACAAAGTCTAAAGACGGAATAGTTCCTACAGGAGAAATTGAATTTAAGGGATTGACTAAAGACCAGTTAAGCGAATTTAGAATTATTCCAGAGGATTTTGACCCAGTAACAGATCCATTAATTACTCCAACAGAAAATAATAAAACATATGAAGGAGATGGTTTTTATCAAAAAGGACCTACGGATGAAAAGTATTGGTACAAAGTTTCAGGCGGAAGTAAAGTTACTGTATCTTTTTCAGGTGGTAAATATAACTATCTATCGTATGTTAATGAATTTTGGTCAAGTGTAGCACAAGCAAGAGATAAATATTATCGAGTTGATTGGCAGCCGAAATCTTTACCGCATTGGACAGTTAATCCATTTGATTTAAAAAAATAAATATGAAAAAGTTAATAAAAATATTAAGTGTTTTTTTTATTCTATTTATTCTAATTTTAGTTTATGATTTTTTAAATAACAAACACTACAAAGAAAAATTTGAACAAACTAAAACAAATTCACACTTAAAAGAAGTTGTGCAAAATTGGGGAAATCCTGATAGAGAATTTATTTATAAAGAATTAGACAATAGTATTATTTACAAATACAAAAAAGATTTAATGGGTTGGGATACATACATTTTTGTTTTCAATCCAAAGGATAGTATTTTGGTCAGTAAAAATATTGATGATTAAAGTGTAAACAAACAAAACCCGAACAAATGCTCGGGTTTTCTATTTGTATATTAAACTCTATTCATTGCAAATAAAGGTTCTCTTTTATTATGAACAATTGCAGTAAAAACTACAATTTCGTTAACTTCG
>JANPDC010000125.1:0-56507 GCA_031431275.1 Bacteroidota bacterium | reverse complement strand
CCCTTTTGTAGGCACATGGAAATATACTAACGGCAACACATCATTGAAATTTGTAATCCAAAAAGTCATTATGGCACATACTGGTAATGAATATAATGATTTACTCATTGGTCAATATGAGTATATCGAAAATGGAATTGTAAAAACAACTACTCTGTCTGAACTTGGAATGATTTTTCCAAATATGAAAAATCATAGTTTAGAGGGTAATTTGATTTATAAAGGATCATTTGGTGGTGCAAAATGTACAGAATGTACTGCAAACACAATTAGAGTAAATTTAGGTCTGACTGAAAGAATAAAACGAATTTACTCAAACATATATGCCTTTATAACTTATAATGCTCAAGGGGTAGAAGTTATGAAAATTAGTATCTATGGTGATGGAAAAGCATTTGCGAATCCGAATGCAACAACTCTTGAGCCTATTGATTTTAACACACAAATTGCTGTTGGTAACAATATCCCAAATGGTAAGTATACGTTAGTAAAACAATAAATTTTAATACTGTTATCAAAAATTAAGTTTGTTTATTTTGGGAATCAAAAATCATGAAAAAATATATCATATTAACTTTACTTTTGTTAATTTCTTTAGGTAATGCGCAAGGCAATTTATCTAAAGACAGTATAGTTTTAAAACAAATAAATTTACTAAACACTGAATATAAAGATTTCGTAGCAGTTAAAAATTTAATCTACGCTATAACTAAAAATAATGATTTTGTAGAAATTGATTATCTAAATGACAAGTTTAGAATCATACAAAATGACATTACTTCAATTGCAAAAAAATCAAACAATGAAATAATTTTTGGAAATAAAAAAGGTGAAGTATTCTTGTACAAAAAAAATAAAAAAATCAAACTAATTGATAAAGTTGATACAGAAATATTTTCAATATTAATAAACACTAATGATGAATATGTAGTGTATTCAAATAAATCTATTTACTTCAAAAAAAATCATTACCTACCACAACGAAAAACAAATTTTTATGGAAAATTTAAGTTTAAAGAAACGGGTATCAAATTAATTAAGCCAGATTATATTTATTTAGACAAATTAAATTTTCTATGGTTTACTTTTGATGAAGGCGAATTTGGAGGAAACGTTTGTTTTTTTGATTTAAACAAAAAAGAATTCATTTATGAAAATTGGCTAATGATGAATGACGGTATCAAATATAAAGACCGAAATGAACATTTCAAAAAATTAAAAGAAAAATATCCTGATAAAATTAAAGTAACACAAAAAGACACAATCCACAAATATCCATATCAAATGAATATTTCGAGTTTAATAAAAGGAGTTGCATATGATAAAAAAAATAATCTCTATATTTCATCAAGTGGTGGTAACTCATTATACTATCAAAATGGAAAAGGGTTTAATTATTTCGTCAATGGAACTTTGGTGAAAATTTCAAAAAAGGAAAAAGAATATTACAAATCGTGTTTTGACGAAAAATTTCTAATAGGTGAAAAATATAAAAAGGCATTTGGAGGACCTTTCATTAGTGATTTATCAAGAAGTGATGAGTTGAGAGAATTAAGAGAAAATGTTCTTACAGAAAATGAAATTAACGTTTTAGGTCCAATTACTTTTAATCAATTTGATAACAATTTTTATATCTATAGTTCAAAAGGATTTCAAATTCTAAAAAACTCGAATTGTTCTTATACAAAAGAATTAATTTTCAAACCAAATTTAAAATGCGAATTTCATTCAAATATTGATAAATGTATCGATTTGAATGTTATTAAATTTGAATTTATAAGTGAAAAAGAAATATTATTTTTGACAAGAAATAATGGAATTGGGTATTATAAGGATCATAAATTAATATATATAAGATGAAAATTTTAGACCCAATCAACTTGTAAACACAAATTCCTGTAGGTAATAACATTCCAAATGGTATGTATAGTGAAACAATAATTTTGAATCAAATTTTGATAAGAATTTATATTTTAACCCTAGTTTTGTAACAAACTAGAGTTATTTATAACATAAAACCAATAATCATGTCTCATCAATACATAATAGAAAAAACAATAATTTTTGTAAAACAAAAACTCGAAAATGCCGAATCTGGTCACGATTGGTTTCATATGGAGCGTGTTTATAAAAATGCTTTATTGATTGCAAAAAATGAAAATTGTAACCCAAATGTTGTTGTACTTGCAGCCTTATTGCACGATATTGCAGACAGTAAATTCCATGATGGCGATGAAACTATTGGTCCAAAAACTGCAAGAAATTTTTTAGAATCTGAAAATGTAGAAGATGAAATAATCAATCAAGTTGTTTTTATAATCGAAAATATCTCTTTTAAAGGTGGAAATTTCGATAAAAAAGAAACTTCAATTGAACTCGAAATTGTGCAAGATGCAGATCGATTAGATGCCATTGGAGCCATTGGAATTGCCAGAACATTTAATTATGGTGGGTTCAAAAATCGTCAAATTTATAATCCTGAAATTGTTCCAAATTTAAAAATGACTAAAGAAGAATACAAAAATTCTGATTCACCAACAATCAATCATTTTTATGAAAAATTATTGTTGCTAAAAGACAAAATAAATACTGAAACGGGAAAGAAAATTGCCCTAGAACGTCACAATTTTATGGAAACTTTTCTAGAGCAATTTTATGACGAATGGAATGGTGAGAAATAAAACTTATAATT
Organism: Bacteroidota bacterium; assembly: GCA_031431275.1. Lineage (GTDB taxonomy): Bacteria > Bacteroidota > Bacteroidia > Flavobacteriales > Flavobacteriaceae > Flavobacterium. The sequence goes on along the minus strand of JANPDC010000125.1, from coordinate 53,815 downwards.
TATTTCCCAACAAATATTGCTTTTCTTTTTTCTAAAAAAGCGGTTGTTCCTTCTTTGAAATCCTCGGTTCCAAAACATTTTCCGAAAGATTTGATTTCAGTTTTATAACCATTTTCGCCATCTTTGAAATTAGCATTTACGGCTTTAATAGCCAGAGAAATGGCTACAGGAGAATTTCTAATTATTTTTACAGCAATTGAATTACAAAAATCTAGAAGTTCAGCTTGTGTCGTAACATGATTAACTAATCCTGAACGATATGCATCATCTGCAGAAATCATTCCAGCAGTCATAATCATTTCCATAGCACGACCTTTTCCGACTAATTGTGGCAAACGTTGCGTGCCTCCATAACCAGGAATTACGCCTAGCGAAACTTCTGGCAAACCCATTTTAGCATTGTCAGATGCGATTCTGAAATGACAAGCCATTGCCAATTCGAGTCCGCCACCAAGTGCAAAACCATTAACGGCTGCAATAACAGGCGTTTTTAGATTCTCAACAAAATCGAATAAAATTTCTTGTCCTTGTGCTGCCAATTGTGCGCCTTCTTCAACAGAAAAATTAGCGAATTCAGAAATATCTGCTCCTGCAACAAACGCTTTTTCGCCAGCACCAGTCAAAATAATTGCTCGAATTTCAGGTTGATTGTCTAAACTTTCAAATGCTTCATGTAATTCTTGAATTGTTGCAACATTCAAAGCATTTAATTTTGTTGGTCGATTGATGGTTATTGTGGCAATATTATCATTGGTAGCAACCAAAATATTTTCGTAAATCATACTATAATTTTAGATTTTATTTTTTTAAACTTTATAAAAAACATCTTCGAGAGCAATTTGTAACTCGGGAAATAAGGGACTTTTTATGTTCTCACCTTCAGTTTGAGGCGGTAATCCAATATATTCATCATCCTTCAGCGTATAAACCAAAAGTAACTTGTCGTGAGGTTCAATAATCCAATATTCAAGAACTCCTGCTTCTTTATATAAATTGAATTTGGTATGAATGTCGTGCTTACTATTGTTTGGCGAAATAATTTCGACCATTAAATCTGGAGTTCCATTGCAACCTTTTTCATCTAATTTTGATTCGTCACAAATAACGCATAAATCGGGTTGAACAACAGTTGTGTCTTTTTTTGCTGATTTTATTGGTAATCGAACATCAAATGGTGCCACGAAAACTCGACAAGGTTTGCGTTTAAAATTTTCATAAAAACAGCCTGATAAATTTTGAGAAACCGTTTGATGACCCATGCTTGGTGCAGGGCTCATTTTTAAAATAAAACCCTTTATGAGTTCTACTCGTTCATCGAATTTCCATAACAAATAGTCAGAATAACTATAAGTTTTGGTCAAATCTAAATCAGAAAAGTTATAAACTTCTGCCATTTTTAATATATTTTAAACAAAAATAATGATTTATTGTTTTAATAATGGCAATGAAACCGTAAAAGTTGTTCCTTGACCAAATTGTGATTCAAATGTAATTGTTCCTTTGTAATTTTCTATAATATTTTTTATAATTCCTAATCCTAATCCCATTCCGCTGGTTTTAGTTGTGAATTTTGGTTCGAAAATACGATCAATATTTTCTTGTTCAATTCCAATGCCATTGTCTTTTACAGATATTAAAACATTAGTTTCGACTTTTTGAACTGCAACGGTAATTGATTTTCCAATTTGAATTTCTGGGATGGATTGAATGGCGTTTTTGACCAAATTATTTACAATTCTAACCAATTGCGTTCGATCCATTTTAGATATAATTTCGGTTTCTTCAGCTTCAAAAACGATATAATCTTCATTAAAAATATCCAGTGTTAAGTCTACAACCTCAACAACATTTAGATTTTCATTGTCTTGTGCTGGCATCGAAGCAAAATTTGAAAATGCAGATGCTACTGAACTCATTGCATCGATTTGTTGAATCATTGTTTCTGAGTAATCTTTCAGTTTTTGTTGCAAGTTTGGATCGGTTTCATCGAATTTTCTTTGGAAACTTTGTACCGTTAATCGCATTGGTGTCAACGGATTTTTGATTTCATGTGCGACTTGTTTTGCCATTTCTCGCCAAGCTTCTTCTCTTTCGCTTTGTGCCAATTTCACAGCACTTTCTTCGAGTTTATCGACCATTTTGTTATAGGCAGCAATTAACGAATTGATCTCTTTGCTGTTGGCTTCGATTACAATTTTTTCGTTTTTTTGGTTCAACGACGTTTCACTTAATTTATCAGAAATTGTTTTTAAAGATTGTGTGATGTACGACGATAAAAAGTATGCAACTGCAAAAGCCACGAGCAACATGAAACTATATACTTGGGCTAATCGCCACAAGAAACTTGATAATTCGGCATCATAATAACTGTCGTCTTCTACGTAAGGCAAATTTAAAATCCCGATAGGTTTGAATTTATCGTCTTTAATTAAACTATAAGATGATCGGTATTTTTTTCCATCAATACCTCTTGTAATATCAACATATCTTTTTTCAATTGATGATTGCACCAATTTCAAAATAAATTTTTTGATTGGGGGCGATTGTTTATCGACCGAAAATTTGGCTTTTGAAGATTTCACCAAATTTCCTTTTAGACTATAAATATTTATTTCAAGATTATGAATATCCGCCAATTCGTGAATTTTATCTTTGAAAATAAAACTCAAATTATTCGCTTTTAAAGTGTAATTGGTATTTGCTAGAACATAATCAATGTTTTCTTTTATGGCAACTTCTTTTCTATCTAACTTTTCTTGGTGATATACTTTTGCTTCATTCTTGAATTGATAAATCGAAATGGAAGCCATTATTATCAAAGAAATTAGTATCAATAAAATCATCGATAAGAAAATTCTTATTCGAAGTGAAAGCATTGATATTTTGAAGTTCTTCATTTTTTTTACCACAAAGTCACTAAGATTGCACAAAGTTCACAAAGATTATAGTGCTCTTTGTGCTTGCTTTGTGTGCTTAGTGGTTAGATTTTTCTCTAATTCGTTTATAAAACTTAAATCCTAGCATTATGATTATTGAAAATAAAAATATTCCTAAAACACCATAAATCCAATTGAATTCGTTTTTTAATACTACTAAAAATACTACAGCAAATAATATTATAGTTGCACCTTCGTTCCACAATCGCATAAAATTATTAGAATATTTGACTTCATCTCGTTGCAATTGATTATAAATTTGATGACATTTTAGATGATAAATATACAACACAAAAACGAAGCCAAGTTTTACGTGCATCCAAGGCATTTTGAGCCAAGCAGTTCCTAAATCAGTAAAAAACAACATCCAATACGCAAAAATACTTGCCAAAATAGCACTTGGCCAAGTAATGATGTACCACAACCGATAGGTCATTATTTTGTATTGCTTTTGCAAAATTTCTCTTTCTGGAGATGGTTTCTCGTTTGCTTCTATTTGATACACAAACAGTCGAACAATATAAAACAATCCTGCAAACCAAGTGATTACAAAAATTAAGTGAAGGGATTTTAAGTAATTATATAGTTCCATTTAAGATTTTAGACTTTAAACATATTAAAAAAATGATAAAAATATTAAACCACTTCTTCTTTACTAATAGCAATTTCTCCTTTGTAGGCTAGTGGGCTGAACTCCCCAATCCATTTTGCGACCAATTCACACCAAGCATCATCATCATTCAAACATGGGATTGCTTTGAATTCTTCACCGCCGTGATGCAAAAACTCTTCGTTAGCTTCCATTGCGATTTCCTCTAAAGTTTCTAAACAATCAGATACAAATGCTGGTGTAACAACAGCCAATTTCTTGATGCCTTTTTTGGGCATTTCGTTGATTGTTGTATCAGTATATGGCGTTAACCATTTATCACCTGCCAATCGAGACTGAAATGTTTGACCATATTTTTCTTTTGGAATATTCAAATATTCGGTTACCAATTTTGTGGTTTCATAACATTGGTGGCTGTAACAAAACTCGTGAGCCGGCGAAGGGGTTGAACAACAAGTTCGGTCAATTTTGCAATGCGATTTGGTAATATCGGTTTTGCGAATGTGTCGCTTAGGGATTCCGTGATATGAAAATAACAAATGGTCGTAATCATAATCGCCCAGTTGTTTTTTGATATTTTCTGCTAAAACCTTTATATAATCGGGTTTGTTGTAAAACGCAGGAACAATTTCAAACCTCATTTCTGGGAAATGTTTCGCTCGCAATTCTTCTGCCAAAACTAAAATGGTTGTGGTAGACGCCATGGCATGTTGCGGATATAAAGGAAAAAGCATGACTTCGGTTACACCTTTATCATGTAATTCTTGCAAACCTTTCATAATCGTTATCGTTCCATAACGCATGGCTAACGAAACTGGAATATCAACTAAATTTTGCACTTTTTTGTGCATTCTTTTTGATAAAACAATCAATGGTGAACCTTCGTCCCACCAAATTTTTGCATAAGCAGCCGCAGATTTTTTTGGTCTTGTTTGCAAAATAATTCCTCTAACCAATAAAGCACGCAATAAAAAAGGCACGTCAATAACGAATCGGTCCATTAAAAATTCGTCTAAATATGGTTTTACATCTTTTGCGGTTGGGCTTTCTGGTGATCCTAAATTTACTAATAATACTCCTTTCATTTTGCTCTTAAATTTTTTATAAAAGTAATAAAAGTTACTTTCGGTTTAGTTTGATTAACAAATTTTTATTTAATGTTTCGGTATCCTTTAAAATTTTGTTGATTAACAAATCCTTGTTAAACCTTTTTCTATTTTAAAGTTTCGATTTACATTTGTAACTTTGTAGACAAAATAAACTAAATGAAAAAATATTTTTTCTTTGTAATCACAGCAATAATTTTCTTTTCTTGCAAAGAAGACAATAAAGTATTGATTGCTGAAAATCTCAAAGCATCTAAAAAGAAAGAAGTTATTTTTGCAAATATCAACAAATCTTGGATTTTTAATTCGCAACCAATGAATCCAACCGCCCAAACGTTGACGAATAATTGGACTGAATGGCGCATTTTTTTGAAAGAACTTGCTGAAAAGCCTAAATCAACAATTGGCGCATTTCAACTTAAAGCAAAAAATTTATCAAAAAAAGCGGCAGATCTCAAACTGCATATTCCAACAAAATACAATGGTCCAGCCATTAAAAGTCGTATTATTGTTTTAATCACTAAAGTAAATGCTTTAGAACTTTTTATTAATCTAAATCAGATTCCTGACACAAAAGTCATTACACTCATTGGAGAAATAAACATCGAAATAGCTTCTTTAGAAATGCAAATGGACGAAATAGTTCGAAAAAGTGAAATCCAGAAAGAAGAAGGAGAATCTGATCTCATCAGAATGCTCGACACCACTAGAGCAATTCCTAATTCACAAGGAAATGTTGTGCCTAATAATCAATAATTAATTGTAAATTTTCTAGAATTAAAACAAACTCTTGAGCAAATCTAAATTACTAAATACCTACGACAACGCACCAAAAATAAAGCAAATTGTCGATAGTCTGCAAACACAAGAAAACAAACTTCATTTGCAAGGATTGGTTGGCTCGTCATTGTCGTTTGTCATCAATTCGTTGTTTACAAAAACCGAAAAACCTTTTTTAGTTTTATTCAATGATAAAGAAGAAGCGGCTTATTACTTGAATGATTTAGAACAACTTATCGGTGAAAAAGATGTTCTTTTTTATCCAGGTTCGTACCGACGACCTTATCAAATTGAAGATACTGACAATGCTAATGTATTGCTTCGTGCCGAGGTTTTAAATCGAATCAATTCTCGAAAAAAACCTGCAGTAATTGTAAGTTATCCAGAAGCACTTTTTGAAAAAGTAGTTACCAAAAAAGATTTAGAAAAAAACACATTAAAAGTATCTGTTGGCGATAAAATTTCGATAGAATTCATAAACGAAGTTTTATTTGAATATGAATTTAAGCGTGTCGATTTTATTACCGAACCTGGCGAATTCTCGGTTCGTGGCGGAATTATTGATGTTTTTTCGTTTTCGAATGACAATCCATACCGAATAGAATTTTTCGGAAACGAAGTTGATTCTATTCGAAGTTTTGATGTTGAAACGCAACTTTCTATTGAAAAACAAAAGAAAATTACGATCATTCCAAACGTAGAAAATAAATTTTTTGAAGAAAATCGTGAAAGTTTCTTAGAATATATTTCAGGTGAAACGATTGTTTGCATTCAAAATACAGAACTTTTATTATCTAAACTAGATAAATTATTTGCTAAATCTCAAGAAATTTTTGAAAACCTCAATTCTACAGTAAAACACGTTGAACCAGAAAAAATATTTCTGAATCAGACTGAATTCGTCAAAAAAGCACTTGATTTTTCCATTATCGAATTATCGAAACCAACTTTCAGAACCAAAAAAACATTCGAATTTTTCATTCAACCTCAACCATCGTTCAACAAACAATTCGATTTGTTGTTGAATAATTTGAATGACAATCATTTTAATGGATACAAGAATTATCTTTTTTGTTCTAACGATGCGCAAGCAAAACGTTTTCACGATATTTTTGAAAGTCTTGATGAAGCCAATTCCGAAAGCATTCGCAAGCAATATTCAACTATAACCTTGCCAATTTATCAAGGATTTATAGACGAAGAAAACCAAATTGCGTGTTACACCGACCACCAAATTTTTGAACGTTATCATAAATTTAGCATTAAAAATAACGTTTCTAAAAAGCAAAATATTACGCTAAAAGAACTAACAACTTTGGTCGTTGGCGATTATGTAACGCACATTGACCACGGAATTGGGAAGTTTGGCGGACTTCAAAAAATTCAAGTCGAAGGCAAAACCCAAGAAGCCATAAAGTTGGTTTATGCCGATAATGATATTGTTTACGTAAGCATTCATTCATTGTATAAAATTTCAAAATACAACGGAAAAGACGGCGCACCACCAAAAATTTATAAGTTAGGTTCGGGAGCTTGGAAGGCTTTGAAACAAAAAACCAAAGCAAGAGTAAAGCATATTGCCTTCAATTTGATTCAATTATACGCCAAGCGAAAACTCGAAAAAGGCTTTCAATTTGCCAAAGACAGTTATTTGCAAGCCGAGTTAGAAAGTTCGTTTATATATGAAGATACGCCCGACCAAACCAAGTCAACACAGGAAGTAAAAGCCGATATGGAAAGTGATAAACCTATGGACAGATTGGTTTGTGGCGATGTTGGTTTCGGAAAAACCGAAGTTGCCATTCGTGCGGCATTCAAAGCGGTTGATAATTCTAAACAAGTGGCAATTTTGGTTCCAACAACAATTTTGGCATACCAACATTATAGAACTTTTAGCGAAAGATTGAAAGATATGCCAGTTTCGATTGGTTATTTGAATCGTTTTCGAACTGCGAAACAAAAAGCAGAAACACTCAAAGATTTGGCTGATGGAAAACTCGATATTGTAATCGGGACGCATCAATTGGTTAATAAAAATGTAGTTTTTAAAGACTTAGGATTGCTAATTGTTGACGAAGAGCAAAAATTTGGCGTGAATGTAAAAGATAAATTAAAAACGATAACTGCTAATATTGATACGCTGACTTTAACGGCAACTCCAATTCCGAGAACCTTGCAATTTTCGTTGATGGCAGCACGAGATTTATCTGTAATTACAACCCCGCCACCAAATCGCTATCCGATTGAGACTAATGTTGTTGGCTTTTCGGAAGAATTAATTCGTGATGCGATTTCATATGAAATTCAGCGCAACGGTCAAGTTTTTTTCATTAATAATCGAATAGAAAACATCAAAGAAGTTGCAGGAATGATTCAACGATTGGTTCCAGACGCCAAAGTAGGAATTGGTCACGGTCAAATGGAAGGTGCCAAACTTGAAGAATTAATGTTGGCATTTATGAATGGCGAATTCGATGTTTTAGTAGCAACAACCATTATAGAATCTGGGTTGGATGTTCAGAATGCGAACACAATTTTCATTAATAATGCGAATAATTTTGGATTGTCAGATTTGCATCAAATGCGAGGACGAGTGGGTCGAAGCAACAAAAAAGCATTTTGTTATTTTATATGTCCGCCTTATTCGGTAATGACTGAAGATGCTAGAAAAAGAATTCAAGCACTAGAACAATTTTCAGAATTAGGCTCGGGTTTCAATATTGCGATGAAAGATTTAGAAATTCGTGGCGCAGGCGATTTATTAGGCGGCGAACAATCGGGTTTTATCAACGAAATTGGATTTGAAACTTACCAAAAAATAATGAACGAAGCCATCGAAGAACTCAAAGAAAACGAGTTTAAAGATTTATATGAAAACGAACCCAATCAGCCTGAAAAAACTTATGTAAAAGATTTACAAATAGATACCGATTTCGAATTGTTGTTTTCTGATGAATACATCAATAACATTTCCGAAAGATTGAAATTGTACAACGAACTCAGTTTGATAACAAACGAAGAAGATTTGCAAATTTTCGAAAATAAATTGTCAGATAGATTTGGACCTTTGCCAAAACAAGCGATTTCGTTATTGAATAGCATCAAAATAAAATGGATTGCAACCAAACTCGGCATCGAAAAACTAATCATGAAGCAAGGCAAAATGATTTGCTATTTTGTTTCTGACCAACAAAGCAGTTACTACAACTCGCCGCAATTCTCGAAAGTATTACAATTTGTTCAAAAAAACGGTAACATTTGCAGAATGAAAGAAAAGCAAACGCCAGCAGGATTAAGGCTTTTATTGACTTTTGAAAATGCCAAAAGCATTAATAAATGTTTAGATTTTATGGAATTAGTTGAGTTTTAGTAATCAAAACAAATTTTATATATTTGTAGTATTAAAAATTAAAATGATGAATTTAGCAACCCGAAAATACAATTTGATTCAAGAACTTACTACAATTGATGAAAATTTGTTGGAAAAACTAGAAATCGTTCTAAAAACTAGTAAAAGAGATTGGTATGACGATTTGAATTTGTCAGAAAAACAAGAAATCGAAATTGGCTTACAACAAGCCAATGAAAAGGAGTTTATCACTCACGAAAATGTTATGAATAAATTCAAGAAATGGCATTAAATATAAAATGGACAAAACAAGCCAACAAGGGTTTGAATAAAGTTATTGAATATTTAGAACAAGAATGGACTTTTAAAGAAATTCTAAATTTGGAAGAAAATATCAAACAAGTTACAAATCAAATTTCTGTGTTTCCAAATTTATTCCCAAAATCTGAAACATATAAAAACCCTACATAAGGCATTGGTTGATAAAAATAATTATCTAGTATATAGAGTTAATTACGAAGATTCAGAAATTGAAATAATCAATTTTAGAGAAACTAAACAAAAACCAAAGCATTAAGTTTACAGGCCATGAAAAAAATAATTTCCTATCCAATAACTGCAATTTATTATTTGATATTTTTTATGTTTTTGTGTATTTTTCATCCAATCCAAATCATTTGCTTGAAGGTTTTTGGATATGAAGCACACAGAAATAGTGTTAATTTATTGAATTTTTTCTTGGTAAAATGTACCAATTTGTTGGGAACAACCTATAAATTTGAAAATTTAGAAACTATTCCAGAGAATGTTCCTTTGATTTTTGTTGCAAATCATCAATCCATGTACGACATTATCGCAATGATTTGGTTCATGCGAAAATACCATATCAAATTCGTTAGTAAAAAAGAACTTGGAAAAGGAGTTCCGAGTGTTTCTTATAATTTAAGAAATGGAGGATCGGCGTTGATTGATAGAAAAGATCCAAAACAAGCTATTACAGAAATTTCGAAACTATCTGAATATATTGAAGTAAATAAACGATCTGCATTGATTTTTCCTGAAGGAACTAGAAGCAAAACAGGAATTCCAAAGAAATTTTCAGAAACGGGTTTGAAAATTTTATGTAAATTTGCCCCATCAGCACATGTAGTTCCAATTTCGATAAACAATTCTTGGAAAATTGTTAAATATGGATTATTTCCTCTTGGTCTCGGAAATCGACTTACCTTTACATTTCATAAAGCAATGGCAATAAAAGATTTTTCTTTAGAAGAAATTATCGAAAAATCTGAAAAGGCTATCGTTGAAAGTATTAATATATAAACTTGAATTTTTAATTACTAGGTAAATCCTAATTGTGAAAATCCTAAATCCTAAATCTAAAATGTCTTTAAATAACATCCGTTTAGAAGTAATGCAATTTATCGAACAGAAAATCGATACGTTTGTAGATCAATATTTAATTCCTGTCGAAAAAATTTGGCAACCAACCGATTTTTTACCTAATTCTCAAGAAGAAAATTTCTTTGAAGAAGTAAAAGAATTACGTGAAATCGCTAAAGATTTACCCTATGATTTTTGGGTAACACTAGTAGGTGACACTATCACAGAAGAAGCATTGCCGACCTACGAGGCTTGGCTCATGGATGTAGACGGTGTTGGTCAAGTAGAACAAAATGGTTGGAGTAAATGGATGCGTCACTGGACATCAGAAGAGAATCGCCACGGAGATTTGCTAAGCAAATACTTGTATTTGTCAGGTCGTGTGAACATGCGTGAAATAGAAATGACAACCCAACATTTGATTGCTGATGGTTTTGATATTGGTACAGGTCGCGACCCATACAAAAACTTTGTTTACACTAGTTTTCAAGAATTAGCAACATACATTTCGCACAACAGAGTTTCGCAAATTGCAAAACAGTATGGAGATAACAAACTTTCAAAAATTTGCAAAATGATTGCTGGAGACGAAATGCGTCATCATCACGCCTACTCTGAATTCGTAACTCAAATTTTTAAAGTAGATCCAAGTGAAATGCTATTGGCATTTAACTATATGATGAAACAAAAAATTGTAATGCCAGCACAATTTTTGCGTGAATCGGGTGAGAAAATAAGTTCTGCGTTTACACATTTTTCAGATTCAGCACAACGAATTGGGGTTTATACCGCAACAGATTATGTTGATATCATTCAAAAACTAATTGAAAAATGGGAAATCGATAAACTAACGGCATTAACCGACGAAGCAGAAAAAGCAAGAGATTACTTGATGAAATTGCCTTCTAGAATGTATAAAATTACGGAAAGATTGATAATTCCAGAAGAATCTCAGGTTTTTAAGTGGGTTCAACCAGCATTAATTTCAAAGTAATGAATTAGGCTTTTATCAAATTTAAGATCATGAAAACATTTTTCTTTTTGTTGGTTTCTACGGCTTTATTTGCTCAAACACCAAAGGAGCAAATCACAAAGACACTTGACAATTGGCATCTTGCTGCATCTCAAGTTCGCTTTGAGGATTATATGAATTCAATGACAAATGATGCCGTTTATATTGGCACAGATGCAACTGAAAATTGGACTAAAACTGAATTTATGGCTTTTGCAAAACCCTATTTTGATAAAGGAAAAGCATGGAGTTTTACAGCATTAGAAAGGCATATTTATCTTTCAAAAGATCAAAAAATGGCTTGGTTTGATGAACTGATTAACACGCAAATGAAAATATGCCGAGGCTCTGGTATTTTGGTAAAAATTGGTAATGAATGGAAGATTCAGCACTATGTTTTGTCAATGACCATTCCGAATGATAATTCATCAGAGGCAATCAAATTAAAGACTATCATCGAAGATAAATTCATTGAAAAACTTTCTAAAAAATAGTTTTAAATTTTGAGAAAATAGCAGTTTATTTCTTCAAGTTTTCCAACATTTCTTGCGTCATTTTTTCAATATCGAATTTGTGATTCCAATTCCAGTCTTTCCTAGCATCCGAATCATCGATGCTTTCTGGCCAAGAATCGGCTATTTTTTGGCGAAAATCGGGTTTGTAAGTTATTTCAAAATCTGGAATATGTTTTCTTATTTCTCTTGCAATTTCAGTTGGTGTAAAACTCATTGCCGCTAGATTATATGATGATCGAATTTTAATATTTTCAGAATTTTCTAGCATAATATTTACTGTCGCATCAATGGCGTCACTCATGTACATCATTGGCATTTTAGTTTCTGAAGATAAAAAACACTCATACTTTTTATCACTCAACGCTTTGTGAAAAATGTCAACTGCATAATCTGTTGTTCCACCGCCAGGCAAAGAAGTCCAAGAAATTAATCCAGGATAACGAATACTTCTGACATCAACACCAAAAATTTTGTGATAATATTCGCACCATCTTTCACCAGATTGTTTACTAATGCCATAAACTGTTGAAGGTTCCATGATAGTATATTGAGGCGTGTTTTTTTTTGGAGTCGTAGGACCAAAAACAGCAATACTCGAGGGCCAAAAGATTTTTTTAATTTTTCCTGCTTTCGCTAAATTCAAAACATGAAATAGTGAATTCATATTCAAATCCCAGGCGAATGCTGGGTTTTTCTCAGCAGTGGCAGACAACAAAGCCGCCATCAAATACACATCTGTGATTTTATATTTCTCTAACAAATGCTCAATTTGATTGTAATCCAAAGCATTTATAACCTCAAAAATTCCATCATTCACAATATCGTTATTCAGTTTTCGAATATCGGATGCAATTACATTTTCAACCCCATAAATGTTTCGTAATCTTAGTGTTAACTCGGTTCCAATTTGTCCGCAAGCACCAATAATCAATATTTTTGTATCCATTGTTGAAATAAATTAAAGAACAAATATATGGTTTTCGAAATGATTTTAACTTGTCTTTGGATTATAATAGGTAAATTATCTTTTTTGATATTAATGAATAAAATCACAAGTAAAAAGTTAAAAAAGGTGTTAAAATACAATGTTTAGTGTTTAAAATTAATTTATTCGTTTTTTTTAAATACATTTGTCTCTATTAAAATCTATAGAATTATGAAAAAAATACTATTATTTGTAACTTTAATGCTTTCTTTTGTACCAACAATCGCGCAAAAGAATTTGATTTGGCAGGAAGTCGGTCAAGAACAAGTTTCAAAACTTGTTAAATCTAGAACAGATTTGTCCCTAATAGGAGAAAAATATTTCAAAGTAAATGTGTCATCTATTAAACAAATTTTAACTTTAGCAACTAATAAATTTTCTAATAGTGCCGGAGTTCAGGTTATGTTTCCAACTCAAAACGGAGAATTTGAAATTTTTGAAGTATGGGAAAATTCAAATTTCCACCCAACTTTACAAGCTCAAAATCCAGACATAAGATCATATGTTGGTAGAGGCGTGTCTGATAAAAATGCATCAATAAATTTTAGTGTATCGCCATTTGGGATACAAACTATGCTTTTGAGAGGCAATAGAGATGTAGAATTTATAGAGGCATATGACAAAGAAGCCACTACATATGTACTGTTTAGTTCAAGCAACCGTAAGAACTACAAATTACCTTTTAATTGTTCCACAGCGGATATTGATTTACATGATAAATTATCAGGCAATAACCAAGTCAATAAATCTACAAACAAATCGAGTGACGCCACATACAGAGAAATGCGTTTAGCATTGTCATGTACTGCCGAGTATACAACTTATTATGGCGGAGTAACACAAGCTTTAGCAGGAATGAATGCTACTATGACACGTGTAAATGGTATTATGGAAAAAGACATAGCACTTCATTTGAATATTATACCAAACAACACTGTTCTGATATTTACAAATGCAGCCACAGATCCCTATGATGATGCTGCTGCTGGATCTCAAGGAACTTGGAATGCACAATTGCAAACAACAATTACAAATTTAATAGGGGAAGCAAACTATGATATAGGTCATTTGTTTGGGGCTTCAGGAGGTGGAGGAAATGCAGGATGCATTGGATGTGTATGTTTAAACGGAAAAGGAAGTGCTTTCACATCGCCTTCAAACAATGCACCTGTTGGAGATACCTTTGATGTCGATTATGTAATCCATGAAATGGGACATCAATTAGGGGCTAATCACACATTCACACACGTTGCCCAAGGTAATAATCCTGGGACTGTATTTAGCACGTCGCAATTAGAACCAGGAAGTGGAAGTACAATAATGGCATATGCTGGAATCACAGGGCCAACTACAAATATTCAGCAAAATTCAAATGCATTGTATTCCTACAGAAGCATTACTCAAATACAAAATAATTTAGCAACAAAAACATGTCCTGTAGTCATTCCAAATTCAAATAGCACACCAACATCAAACGCAGGGATTGATTGGACGATTCCAAAAACAACTCCATTTATACTAACAGGAGTTGGAACTGATGCCAATCCAAATGATGTGTTAAGTTATATTTGGGAAGAAAATGATGTTGTAACAGGAACATTTGCAACACCAGCAGCAGCGAGTGCTACAACTTTTGTTTCAGCTACAAAAACTATTGGTCCAAATTTTCGAACTTTTGTACCAACATCAAGCCCTAGTAGATATTTACCAAAGTTAAGTAGTGTTTTAGCAGGACAATATACAACTCCATCTAATTGGGAGTGTCTTAATACTAATGGTAGGACTATGAAATTTGTTATGACGGTTCGAGATAACAATGTTTTTGGTCAAACACAATCAGATGAAATGATTGTTACTGTGAGCAATACCAGAGGACCATTTGTTGTAACCTCTCAAAACACAACAGGGTTGAGTTGGGTACAAGGAGCCACAGAAACAGTGACATGGAACGTTGCCAATACAAATTTATTAGTTGGCTCTTCAAATGTAGATATTACACTTTCAACTGATGGTGGATTAACTTTTCCAACAATTCTAGCAGCAAATGTACTTAACAATGGTTCTGCAACCGTTACCGTACCAAATGTTCAGGCTTCAAATTGCAGGATTTTAGTTAAACCAACTGGGAATATTTACTATAATGTAAATTCTACACCTTTTGCTATTGGATTGGTTTGTAATGTTGTGAACAACAGCCCTGCATTAGCAATTCCTGATGGAGCAGCGGCAAATACTACAGGTGGAATAGTGACTGATGTAATAAACGTTCCAACTGTAGGTGTGGTAAATAATATGAAAGTAAAATTTAGTTCAAACCATACTTGGATAGGAGATCTACGAATTAGAGTTATTCATCCTGACAATACTTCTGTAAGTTTATGGAATCGGACTTGTAATAGTCCTCTTCCACAAGCATCAAATATGAACGTTACTTTTCAAGATGGATCTCCTGCAATTGCTTGTGGAAGTACAACAGTTGCTACAGTTGGAACCTTTGCACCAGTAACAAGTTTGGCTGTTTTAAACGGAAAACCAACTGCGGGTAACTGGACCATATCTGCGGAGGATATGTTTAACGGTGATACAGGTGATATTCAGTCTTGGGGAGTTGATTTTGGCTGTACTTCTTCTTTAGCAAATGAAAATTTTAATATTGATGATGCTTTTTCAGTATTTCCAAACCCAAATCAAGGATCTTTCAATGTTAGATATAATTCATCATCTGGCAACGAAATATCAATTGATGTTCATGATCTAAGAGGAAGAAGTATTTATTCAAACAAATATCAAAATGATGGTTTGTTTTATCAAAATATTATCTTGAGAAACATACAGTCTGGAATGTATATGGTAACTGTAAAAGATGGTGAAAAACAAGGGGTTAAAAAAATTATAGTAGAGTAATAATTTTCAAACATATTTATTAGGGAAGATGAAAATCTTCCCTTTTTTTATTTTAAAATTTAAAAAAGTTATTAATTTATTTTTTTAATCAAATTTTAACTATGTTTATGTTTAGGAATCAATTTATTCGTTTTTTTTAAATATATTTGTTTTTATTAAAATTTATAGAACTATGAAAAAAATATTATTATTATTAATTTTTGTCGTTTATGCAACCCAAGCACAAACTGACAAATTTTGGTCCGCTTTTTCGAATAAAGAAAGCGTAATCAAATACAAAGGTATTGAGAGAGAAAGTTTTCCAAAACAATTTGAATTGTATCAAGTTAATTTGGCAAGTTTCAAGCAAGTTTTATTCGAAACCAATGGGAAAAAAATTATAACTTTACCCAACAGATCAGGAGTTTTAGAACAGTATGAAATGTTTGAAGCTTCGAATTTTGACACAGAATTACAGGTACGTTTCCCAGAAATTAGGGCTTATTCTGGAAAGGGAATTACAGATAAATATGCAACTCTAAAGCTTAGTATTTCTCCTCAAGGAATTCAGACTATGGTTTTTAGATCGGACAGACCAAACGAGTTTATTGAGAAATATTCAGATAATGGCTTGATTTATGCAGTTTTTAATTCGTCTAGCAATTCGAGTAATTTAAGTTGGAGTTGCGGTACAAAAGATGCTGATCTAGTAAAAGGATTAAATTTTCAAGCAGCTTCGAATTCTAATACTAACAAGTTCAATGATGGAAAATTAAGAGTCATGAGATTGGCTCAGTCATGTACAGCAGAATATTCTAATTATTTTGGAGCTACAGATGCCAGTCAAGTAGCATTAGTTCTTGCTGCATATAACGCAACATTAACAAGATGTAATGGAGTTTACGAGAAAGATTTGGGTTTACACCTCAATCTTGTAAATGAATCTACAAATATAATATATTATGATCCAGCAACTGATCCCTACACAACTTTAGCAAATTGGAATACACAATTACAAATTGCCATAAATACCACATTAGCAGGAGTAGGTACTTCATTAGCAACAAATAATAGTAGATATGATATTGGACATTTATTTGGAGCCTCAGGTGGTGGAGGTAATGCAGGTTGTATAGGTTGCGTATGTGTTAATGGTGTAGCCTCAGGAACAGGAGCTACAAAAGGAAGAGGTATTACTTCCCCTGGAACAGGCGGACCATTAGGTGATAAATTCGATATTGATTATGTAGTTCATGAGATAGGCCATCAACTTGGTGGTACACACACGTTTTCAAATGCAAATGAAGGATCAGGGACTAATATTGAAGTGGGTTCAGGAGTAACTATTATGGGTTATGCAGGTATCACAGCACAAGATGTAGCAACAAGTTCTATAGATATATACCATGCTGTTTCTATTCAACAAATTCAGGCAAATTTAGCAACTAAAACATGTCCAGTGACAACTGTTATTACTGCGGCAAATGCAACTCCCGTTTCCAACGCTGGTTTAGATTATACAATACCTAAAAGCACTCCTTTTATATTAACTGGTTCTGCAACAGATGCTAATCCAAATGATGCTTTGACTTATTGCTGGGAACAATATGATAATGATGATGCCGCACAAACTGGAGCTGCAAGTGGTGCTTTCGCAATAAAACCTACTGGACCAAATTTCAGAACCTATAGTCCTGTACCACAAAATTTCAGATATTTTCCAAATATCAACAGGGTTGTTTTGAATTCTCAAACAACTCCTGCTACGGGAAATGATGCACTAAATGTTGAGGCATTGAGTAGTGTTGCAAGAACTTTGAGTTTTAGATTAACTGTGAGAGATAACTCGCCATATAGTTCCGTAGCACCTTTAAAAGTAGGTCAAACAGGCTTTGACGATATGATTGTAGCAGTTGACGATGTTTCGGGGCCTTTTGTTGTCAATACTCCAAATACTGCGGTTTCATGGCCAGTGGGATCAAGTCAAAATGTATCTTGGGATGTTGCAGGAACAACTGCAAACGGAGTTAATACTGCATCTGTAGATATCTTTTTATCTATTGATGGAGGATTCACGTATCCAATCACTTTGGCGACAAATGTACCAAATAATGGAAATGCAACAGTTGTAGTACCAAACAATGTTGGAACAACAAACAGAATCATGGTAAAAGGATACCAACACATCTTTTTTGATATATCTAACGTAAACTTTACAATTGCTGCTGCAACTAATTCTTTTACAGTTGCTGCTTCTGGTGCTAGTACCTTGAATTTATGTAGCGCACCATCTAATGCAGTTTATACTATTAGTTATAGTGCTTTAGGAGGTTTTTCTGGGACAACAACATTTAGCGCATCAGGAAATCCTGCTGGATCTACAGTAAGTTTTAGTCCAACAACAATGAGTGCAACATCTGGACCAGTTACAATGACAGTTAGTGGTTTAGCAACTGCTCCAAATGGTGCTTACACGGTTATTGCTTCGGCAAATTCTGGAGCAAGCACACAAACCGTACCTTTCTCTTTGAATATTGGTGTACCAAATGTTGTTTTAACGACACCGGCAAACAATGCAAATACTCAAAATACAAGTTTAACATTGTCTTGGTCTCCAATTGCAGTAGCAACCTCATATGATGTACAAGTATCAACGAGTCCAACATTTGCAACTATTTTTAGTTCAGGTAATTCAACGACCACTTCTTACAATGTTACAGGATTAGCTCAAGGAACATTATACTATTGGAGAGTTTTAGGTAAAAATGCTACATGCTCAGGTGTGTATGGAACACCATTTAGTTTCACAACTGCTAATATTGCTTGTAATATAGTTACAACCAATGTTCCTGTTACAATTCCAGCAATTGCAAATACGGCTCCATTTGATTCGCCAATTACAATTCCAAGTACCACAGGAACAATTTCTGATGTGAATGTAAATGTAAACATCACGCATTCTTATTTATCTGATATTACAGTATCATTAGTAAATCCTGCAGGAACAGCAATAATTTTATTGCCAAGATCATGTGGTTTAGAGGACAACATTGTCGCTACTTTTGATGATTCAGGATCTGTCTTAACTTGTGCTGCGGCTGGAACAGTTCCTATTTTGTCTGGATTTATTATTCCTTCAGTTGCTTTATCAACGTTCAATGGTCAAAATCCAACAGGTATTTGGAAATTGAGAGTTACTGACCCATTTAATTTAGACGGCGGAACAATTAACAGTTGGGGATTGAATATTTGTACCGCTACTTTAGGAACACTAAGCAACCAGTTCACAGACTTTGCGTTGTTTCCAAACCCTAATACGGGCAACTTTAATTTGAGATTCACTTCAAATTCATCAAACGACATCAAAGTGAGTGTGAACGACATGAGAGGTCGATTGGTATATGATAACTCATTTCAAAACTCTGGAGTATTCAATCAAGAAATAAACATGAACAAAGTTCAAGCAGGGGTTTATTTAGTAACGGTTACTGATGGAGAAATCAAAACCACAAAAAGAATTATTGTGGAGTAAATAATTTTTAAATATATTTTAAAAGAGCTGTCTCAAAATCAATATGAGACGGCTTTTTTATTTTTATTTGATTATATTTTATTTCAGAGAAAATTGAAAATTAAACCATTAATTACACTTATTTTCACAAAATTATTTGTGAAAATTGGTAAAATCCGTGCTAGACTTTAAGTCTGTAGTGATTTATACTGCTAATTGAATTATCTTTGTAGAATGGTTTTAATTACAGGTGCATCTGGTTTAGTTGGTTCTCATTTGGCAATTCATTTACTCGAAAACGGGGAAAAGGTAAGGGCTATTTATCGTGAAAGTAACTCAAAAGAAAAAACCAAATCTATTTTTGATTTACACCATAAATATCATTTATTTTCTAAAATTGAATGGATTCAAGGAGATATTTTAGATATTCCTTCTTTGGAAATCGCTTTTGAAAGTATTGATTATGTTTATCATTGTGCAGCAATGATTTCGTTTGACCCAAAAGACGAAGAAAAACTTCGAAAAACAAACATTGAGGGTACAGCAAACATTGTGAATTTTTGTCTTTCGAAAAAAGTTGAAAAATTATGTTATGTTTCTTCAATCGCTGCTCTTGGTGATTTGTTACCTCATGAAACAATCATTACCGAAGAGATTGAATGGAATCCAGAAAAATCGCATTCGGATTATGCAATATCAAAATATGGTGCTGAAATAGAAGTTTTTAGAGCACAGCAAGAAGGTTTGAAGGTTGTTATCGTAAATCCAGGTGTAATTCTTGGAGCAGGTTTTTTTGATAGTGGTAGTGGTGAAATTTTTACTAAAGTAAAAAAGGGTCTAAAATTTTACACCAATGGAATTACTGGTTTTGTAGGAGTTTCAGATTTGGTTTCAATAATGTTTCAATTAATGAAAAGCGATATAGAAGGTGAACGTTTTATTGTAATTTCTGAAAATATTACTTATAAAAATCTTTTGGAAACAATTGCAATTGAATTTAATGTAAATAAACCAACAATTCAAGTTACAAAATTAATGACCAATCTTGCATATAGAGTAGACTGGATTTTATCAAATGTTTTTTTTCAAAAAAGAAAACTTTCAAAAGACATGTCACAATCGCTGCATTTATTGGATTTGTATTCAAACGAAAAAGTAAAAAAGACCTTGAATTTTAATTTTGAAAAGATTTCTGGTACAATAAAAAAAGTAATTGAATTACAAAATTAATCTACACTTTCAGTTGTAGTTTGACTATTTGGAGCCATTTTTTTTCCTGTCTTTTTTTGAATGATTTGCTCTAATTCTGTTTTTCTAGCCGTAAGTTTTTCGTTGACTATTTTATACATTCTTTTGTATTTTGGAACATCAGAGGCATAATATTTGTTGCTTTGTGCAAATTGTAAACTATCGATTCTGTATTTTTTAAAAACATAATCATTTACCTCAAACTTCAAAGTTCCGTTAACTGAGTTTTGAATTTTCATGGCATCCATTATGGACAAATCGGTTAATATTTCTATCATTTCATCATCGTCAATCAAATTATCTGGTTTTTCAAGAACTGAATTTCCGCAACTTGAAAACATAAAAAAGATACCAAAAAGTAAACTATATTTTTTCATTCTATTATTTTATTTATCTATCAAAAAGTAATCGTTTTCCGGCTCGAATATCTTTTGTTTGGAAGTTTGTATATACCAACTGACCATTCACAAGGGTATGTAAAATTCTAGATTTGAAAGTATGATTCTCAAACGGTGACCATCCACATTTGTAAAGGATATTGTCTTTTTTAACACTCCAAGGCATTCCCGAATTTACAATTACTAAATCTGCATAATAACCGACTTTGATGAATCCTCGTTTCTCGATTTTGAAAATTTTTGCAGGATTGTGACACATTTTTTCTACAATTTTTTCTACAGAAATTCTTCCTTCTCGGTGGTAATCAAACATTGCAACTACTGCATGCTGTACCATTGGGGCACCAGAAGGAGCATCGAGATAGGCTACATTTTTCTCTTCAAAAGTATGAGGAGCATGATCTGTTGCAACAACATCGATTCGGTCGTCAAGCAGCGCTTCCCAAAGTGCATCCCTATCTTTTTCGGTTTTTATGGCAGGATTCCATTTAATGAAATTTCCTTTTTTCTCATAATCTTCGTTTGTAAAAGTTAAATGATGTATGCAAACCTCTGAAGTTATTTTTTTATCTTCAATCGGAATATCATTTGCGAATAGTTCGGTTTCAACAGCAGTAGAAAGGTGGAAGACATGCAAACGTGCTCCCGTTTTTTTTGCTAAAGCAATTGTTTTTGATGAAGAAAGATAACAAGCTTCCTCACTTCTAATCAAATGATGAAAATCAATTGTTACTTCATTTTCAAGTTGTTTTTTATAATATTCGAGATTATTTTTGATTGTAGTTTCGTCTTCGCAGTGCACGGCAATTAATAACGAAGTACAAGAAAATATTTTTTCTAATGCGACTTCATCATCGACTAACATATTTCCTGTAGATGAACCAAGAAATAATTTTAGTCCGGCTACATTTTTTGGGTTAGTTTTGAGAATTTCATCAAGATTTTCATTTGTTCCTCCCATCATAAACGAATAATTTGCATATGAATTATTCGCTGCTAATGCATATTTATTCTCTAAAAGTTCTTGAGTAATAGCATTTGGAACCGTGTTTGGTTGTTCAATAAAAGATGTAATTCCACCAGCAATCGCAGCTCTGGATTCGCTTTCGATGTCTCCCTTATGTGTTAATCCAGGTTCTCTAAAATGTACTTGATCGTCAATAGCACCCGGAATTAAATAGTTTCCAAAAGCATCAATGATTTTACAATCGGATGTTTTTAGACTTATATTTTCTCCAATTTCAACAATCAAATCATCTTCGATGAGCAAATCACCTTCAAAAATGACTCCTTCATTTACTATTTTGGCATTTTTTATTAAAATTCTATTCATAACCTCTAAAGTGTCATTCAATTATATTTTAAAAATTTAATTTCTAGTGTTATTATTTGTTTTACTTTTTAGACTATTAAAACGATTTACAATCTATTAAAAAATTTCTTGATTCGAAGTGCTAAAACTCCAAAAACAGCCTCTTTGAAAATAGCAGAACTCATTTTCGATTGACCTAAAGTTCTGTCCGTAAATATAATTGGAACTTCTTCGATTTTTAGTCCTTTGGCAAAAGTTCTGTATTTCATTTCTATCTGAAACGCATATCCAATGAATTTTATTTTATCTAGATTGATAATTTCTAGCGTTTCTCTTTTGTAACAAATAAATCCTGCGGTGGCATCGTGAATTTTCATACCAGTTATCATTTTTACATATTTAGATGCAAAATAGGACATTAAAACTCTATTCAAAGGCCAGTTTACTACATTTACACCAGTTTTATAGCGTGAACCAATGGCTAAATCTGCTGATCCAAAATGACACGCATTATATAGTTTTTCTAGATCATTTGGGTTGTGAGAAAAGTCAGCATCCATTTCAAAAATAAAATTATATTTTTTGGATAATGCCCAACGAAATCCATGAACATAAGCAGTTCCTAAACCAGATTTTTTTTCTCGAACCTCGATGAATAACCTTCCATCGAATTCTTTTTGTAATTCAAGAACTTTTCCAGCAGTTTTGTCTGGTGAATTGTCATCAACAATCAACATATGAAAACCCTTGTTTAATGAAAGTACAGCTCGAATTATGGATTCAATATTTTCTATTTCGTTGAACGTAGGAATTATTACAAGACTATCAAACATTAAAAATAAATTTCAGCAAAAATAAACTTTTTAACACTCACAACATCATAATAAAATTATAATAAAAAGAATCTCATAAATTTTAGTAATTTTGCACTCAATGAAAGAAATTGTACTTCACACACGAAACATAGAAAACAAAGAATGGGTCGCTCTGGTTCTAGTACTTTGTTTGCTTTTTGTGATGTTAACTAAAACGGCTTTTGAAAACAAGTTTGCCGATTTTAGAAATTTGATTTTCTCTGAAAAGTACATAAAAACCTATCGAGATAGTTCACATTTGATGACCTGGTTTACTTTTTTACTTTTTATAGTTCAAATATTGACCTTTAGTTTTTTTATACATTATTTAATCTATTATTTTGGTCATTCTGCAAAAGCAGATTGGATTACCAAAGGAAATTGGATCAATTATATTAGAATTGTTACGTTTCTTACTTTTTTTGTTTTATCAAAGTATTTAATAGAAAAAATTATTGCTACGGCTTTTGATATTGAAGAATTTGTCGAACAATACAACATGATAAAAGTGAGTTATCGAAGTTTTATAGCACTATTATTACTTCCAATTT
Source organism: Bacteroidota bacterium (assembly GCA_031431275.1). Classification (GTDB taxonomy): domain Bacteria; phylum Bacteroidota; class Bacteroidia; order Flavobacteriales; family Flavobacteriaceae; genus Flavobacterium. The sequence goes on along the minus strand of JANPDC010000125.1, from coordinate 30,382 downwards.
CAATGATTTTTTACTACAATAAAGAAGTTTTGCCAATTGTTATAGAAGTTTTACTCTATATTTTACTGGCTTCGAACCTTGTAATTTATATAAAAGGCTTTAAAATCTTTCAAAAAATAATAATAGGTAAATTGTTTTATTTTATTTTGTATCTTTGCACTCTCGAAATTGCGCCCTATTACTTTATGTATTATTGGTTTACAAAAAAATAATTGATTAAAACGTCAATATGAAAGTGAAAACAATCTTGGTGTCACAACCAGAACCAAAAGTAGATAACTCACCTTACTTCGATCTTCAACAGAAGCATAAAGTAAAAGTAGATTTTAGACCTTTTATTCATGTAGAAGGTGTAAATGCTAAAGATGTTCGACTACAAAAAATTGATTTAAATAATTTTTCAGCAGTTATTTTAACAAGCAAAAACGCAGTAGATCACTTTTTTAGAGTGGCTGATGAAATGCGATACAAAGTTCCTGAAGGATTGAAATATTTTTGCCAATCAGAAGCAATAGCCTTCTATCTACAAAAATATGTAGTTTATAGAAAAAGAAAAATTTATGTAGGATCAAAAGATTTTGTTGACATGACAAATCTTTTGAAGAAATACAAAGAAGAAAAGTTTTTATTGCCAGCTTCTGATCAATTAAATGCTGAAGCTCCAATAACATTAAACAACTTGAATTTGAACTGGACACAAGCCGTTTTTTACAAAACTGTAATGAGTGATTTGTCAGATTTAGCAGATGTTTATTATGATATTCTTGCTTTTTTTAGTCCAACTGGAATAAAATCTTTATTCAAAAACTTTCCAGATTTTGAGCAAAATCAAACTCGAATTGCGGTTTTTGGTAGTACAACCCAAAAAGAAGCTTTAGATCATGGATTGCGCGTTGATATTTTAGCTCCGACTCCAGAAAGTCCTTCAATGACAATGGCTTTAGAAAAATATATTGCCAAAGCAAACAAATAGATTAAATTTTAAAATTACAAAATCTCAAATCAAACTAGATTTGGGATTTTTTTTGTAATTTTATACCATTATTTATTTTTAATGAAAATTATTTTTGCCTTTTTATTTTGCTTTACTACTTTAAGTTTATTTTCACAAGAAAAACCAAATTTTGAGTTGCTAGACTCACTGTATCGTGAGGATCAATTTTATGCTTCATTGACTTATAATAAAATTATAAACAAACCTAATGAATATGATCAGAAAAAGTTTGCTCCTAGTTTTTCTTTTGGTTTTTTGAGAGATTTTCCTATAAATAAAAGAAGAACCTATGCAATTGCTGCTGGTTTGGGATATTCAATTAACAATTACAATCAAAATTTATTTGTTTCCTCAAACAGTGACATTCAAAATTATACTATAATAAGTCCTAACATCAACTACGAAAAGAACAAGTTAATACTGCATTATGTTGAGATTCCAGTAGAGTTTCGATGGAGAAATTCAACCAAAGAAAGTCACAAGTTTTGGCGAGTTTATGCGGGTTTTAAATTGGGTTATTTGACATATGATAGAGCAAAATATGTTGACGACTCAGGAACTATAGCTTTTGAAGGAAATCAAGACTTGAATAGGATTCAATATGGAACCTATATTACTTTTGGTTACAATACTTGGAATTTTTATACTTATTATGGATTGAACCCAATTTTCAAAACGGGAACTTTGAATAATGAAAACATCAAAATCCAAACACTGAATTTTGGTTTGATGTTTTATATTTTATAACCAAATCCACCAAAAACCAACTTGTGGAATGGCACCTATCAAAAAACCAATAAATAATTCTTTGACGGAATGTGCTTTCATTTCAAGTCTTGAAGAAGCAACAAAACCAGTTGTTAGAATTAAAATACAAATCAAATTAATTTGATTGGTTTGGTTGTTAATGCTCATTCCTGTTATAAAAAACAATAAACTACTCATTCCCAATACATGTAAACTGGCTTTTATTTTACAAAAAATTAAAATTAAAGCAAGGATTGTACTACAAAATCCAGCAAGGAAAAAGAAATATAATTCAGGAACTCGATCAATTGTTGCTCCTTTCTTTATGAGAACTAAAATTAAAATTGCCTGTAAAATCAATGGAAGTTTTCTTTGCGATAGTTCCGAAACCATAATTGAATCTATTTTACCCAGTGATCGCAATAAATAAAAAAACGTGATGGGAATACAAATCGTAATGATTAGAACCTGTATCAGTATAACATACGTATCGAAATTGGAGTAACTAAAGTAACTATCGTTTAGATAGAAATAATATATACTTGCGAAAATCGGGATGAAAATCGGGTGAAATAGATAAGAAAATAAAGGAAGAATCTTTTTCACGGTTTGACTATTTATTTTTAAACACGAATTTCACGGATTATCACTAATTATTAGGTCTCAATTAATGAAATTCGTGTTAGTAATATTAATTTTATTCTGTTTCGGTTTTTATATTCTTCTTCTCGAAAGTCAAAACCAATGCAGGCAAGACTAACAAGTTTGCAAACATAGCAAAAAGTAGCGTAACCGATATCAAACCACCAAGAGCCACAGTTCCACCAAAACTAGAAACGGTGAAAATTGCAAAGCCAAAAATCAACACAATTGAGGTGTAAAAAGTACTAATTCCTGTTTCTCGCAAGGAACTAAACACTGCTTTTTTGATTTTTCCACCATTTTCATTGAGATCATAACGGTATTTTGCCATGAATTGTATAGCGTTATCTACCGAAATTCCAAATGCAATACTAAATACTAAAATAGTTGATGGTTTGAGTGGAATTCCGAAATAACCCATCAATCCAGAGGTAATACAAAGTGGCAAAATATTGGTAATAATGGAAACCATTATCATTTTTGCAGAACGAAACATGTAGGCCATGAGCAAAGCAATTACAAAAATTGCAAAAATCAAGGATTCGATTAAATTATCTATCAAATAGGCTGTTCCTTTTTGAAAAACCAATGCTTTACCAGTTAAAGTAACTTTGTAACGGTCTTTTGGAAATACTTTATCGATTTTCTGACGAAGTTTTGCTTCGATTTTCGCCATTTCTTCAGTTCCAATGTCTTTCATAAAAGTTGTGATTCTGGCATATTGCCCAGTGGAATCTACATAACTTTTCATGAGGTTGTCTTTGTTGTTTTTAGTTGCGTTTTTGGCATACGAAAGTATAAAAACTTGTTCTTGCGAAGTGGGTAATTGATAATATTCTGGATTTCCATTATAGTAGGCTTGCTTAGAATATTTTACTAAATTAACTATAGAAACAGGTTTTGACAATTCTGGAATTTGCGAAATGGTTTCTTGTAATTCGTCCATTTTTTTCATGGTCGAAAGTTTCATAACACCTTTTTTACGTTCAGTATCAATCATTATTTCCAACGGCATTACGCCACTAAACTCCTTTTCGTAGAACAAAATGTCTTTAAAAAAAGAAGCACTTTTTGGCATTTCACCGATTAAACTTCCTGAAACTTTCATTTGACAAACGCCAATAATACTAAAAACCAGCAATAATCCATAGATTGAGTAAATCACGCTACGTTTTGTTTTAACGATTCTTTCGACCCAATCCAATAAAGAGGAAATATAGGTTTTACTTAAATGTAGTAAATGTTTTTCTTTTGGAATGGGTAGAAAACTATATACAATTGGCACGGTTAAAAGCGTCAAAAAATAAACTGTCATCACATTGATTGCGGTTACCAATCCAAATTCAAAAAGCAAATCATTGCCAGTAATCATGAAGGTTGCAAATCCAACTGCGGTTGTCATATTGGTCATTAATGTCGAAACTCCAATTGTCGAAATCAGTCTTCGCAAAGCCAAAGATTGATTTTGATGCGTTTTAATTTCTTGTTGGTATTTATTGATCAAAAAAATACAATTTGTGATACCAATAACAATAATCAAAGGCGGAATAATTGCTGTTAAAATCGTAATTCTGTAATGAAATAAACCCAATGTTCCAAACGACCAAACCACTCCAAAAAGCAAGATACAAACCGAAATAAAAGTTGCTCTAAAGGACTTAAAGAACAAGAAAAAGATCAATGATGTGATAAATAATGCTGCACCGATGAATAAACCAATTTCATCTTTCATGTTTTCTGCATTGATGGTTCGAATGTAAGGCATTCCAGAAACACGCAAATCAATTTTTGTTGTTTTTTCGAATTTTTCTATCTTGGGAATCAGGTTTTGAATGATAAATTTTTTGCGTTGTTCTGTATTTACAATGGCTTTTTTCATGTAAATAGCAGATCGAATACTTCCTGTTTTTTTATTGAATAACAAACCTTCATAGAAAGGTAAATTATTGAACAAATCGTTTTTTATTTCTTTTAAATATTCTGAATCGCTAACTTTTAATTGATTTATAAGTGGGACAAGTTCAAATTTTTCTTCGGAGGTGTTTTTTTCTAGTTTTTTTAGATCATTGATTGAAACAACCAAGTCGATTTCTTTAGAATTTTTGAGTCCAGACATCAACTCATTCCAGGCTGCAAAAGATTTTGGAGTAAAAAAAGCAGTATCTTGAAAACCAATCACAATGAGGTTTCCTTCTTCGCCAAATTTACTCAAAAAATCATTATACTGTTGATTGACAATGTGTTTTTGAGGAAGCAAATTAGCCTCTGTATAGGTCATTGCCAGATTTTTGCATTGGTAAGAAAGAAAAATGGTTATTGCAACAACACATCCAATAATTAGGATTCTGTTTGTGAGAATAATTTGGGCAATTCGATCCCAAAAACTGTTAGTTTGTTTCGTTTCCATTTATTAAATACGTGATGCAAATGTAATCAAATCGAATAAAATTCAGAAAATTTAGATTCAAAAAGAATGACATAAATTTTTGTTGTTTTAAGATTAGATTAAATTTAATCAATTTAGTTTATTTTCAATAACTATTTTCTCATCTTTGTATTTGAAACATAATTTTTTCTGACATCATAATTGCATGAAAAGCATCAAAAATTCACTTTTTTACATTCTAATTACAGGCGGTTTTTCTGCCATGATTTATTTTATTTTAGAAAAAGGAGTTGATCTTGAAACTAAAAAAGAATTACCAATTTCGGGCACCATAAACGATCATTGGAATGATTTTTTGGAATCAATGAATCAGAATTTACATCATTCTTTAGCATTACTTTTAGCCCAAATTGTTACCATAATTGTAGTTTCTCGTTTTTTTGGTTGGATTTTCAGAAGAATTGGTCAGCCATCGGTTATAGGAGAGATTATTGCAGGAATTGTTCTTGGACCATCACTTTTAGGATTATATTTTCCAGAGTTTTCATTAGCATTATTCCCAAAAGAATCTCTTGGAAATCTTCAGATTTTGAGCCAACTTGGTTTAATTCTTTTTATGTTTGTAATTGGAATGGAACTCGATTTAAAAATCTTGAAAAATCGGGCTAACGAAGCCGTTGTGATTAGTCATGCTAGCATTGTGATTCCTTTTGCATTGGGTGTTGGCTTGTCGTATTACATATATAATCAATTTGCTCCTGAGAATATTAATTTTCTTTCGTTTGCTCTTTTTATAGGAATTTCAATGAGTATCACTGCTTTTCCTGTTTTAGCTCGAATTGTTCAAGAGCGAGGTATTCACAAAACAAAACTGGGAGCCATTGTAATTACTTGCGCCGCCGCAGATGATATAACGGCTTGGTGCATGCTTGCGGCAGTTATTGCAATCGTAAAAGCAGGAAGTTTTTTAAGTTCATTGTATATTATTGCCATGGCTATTGTATACGTTTTGATGATGTTTTATGTGATCAAACCTTTTTTGAAACGAATTGGAGATTTATATGGTTCTAAAAACAATTTGAGTAAACCAGTTGTGGCCATCTTTTTTTTGACCTTGATTTTATCTTCTTATTGTACAGAAATCATAGGAATTCATGCTCTTTTTGGTGCTTTTATGACAGGTGTTATTATGCCAGAAATTTCCAAATTTCGAAACGTTTTTATCGAAAAAGTTGAAGATGTATCGTTGATTATATTATTACCATTATTTTTTGTTTACACTGGTTTGAGAACTGAAATTGGGATTATAAACGATCCTGAACTAATGAAAATTACAGGTTACATTATCTTGGTAGCCGTTTCGGGAAAGTTCATTGGTAGTGCACTTGCAGCAAAATTTGTTGGTCAAAACTGGCGAGATAGTTTAATAATTGGTGCTTTAATGAACACACGTGGATTGATGGAACTTGTAGTTTTGAATATTGGTTTAGATTTGGGTGTAATTTCTCCAAAGGTCTTCACGATGATGGTTATTATGGCATTAGTAACTACTTTTATGACGGGTCCAGCGTTAGATTTTATTAATTTGATTTTCAGAAACAAAACCGTAAAAGATAGCGTAGCAGAAATTACTAAGTATAAAATTCTAATATCTTTTGGAAACAGTCAAAAAGCAAAATCATTGTTGCGAATTGCCAATAGTTTAACGAGTAAACAAACAGAAACGGCAACAATAACTGCCATGCATTTTACTTTGAGTAGCGAAATACATACCAATAATATCGAAGATTATGAAAAAGAATATTTTCAACCAATCAACGAGGAGTCAATGTTACTAAAACAACCCATTGAAACGATTTTTAAAACTACGGTTGATATAGAAACCAATATACTAGAAGTTGCTAATAATTCTAACTATGATTTTTTGTTGGTTGGACTGGGTAAGTCAATTTTCGAAGGTACTTTACTTGGAAATATTTTGGGTTTCACCACAAGAATTATTAACCCGGATCGATTAATCGACAAGTTCACTGGTAAAGAAGGGTTGTTTGAAAACTCGCCTTTTGATGAACGAACCCGACAAATTATTTCCAAAACAAAAATACCATTAGGAATTTTTATTGAAAAGAATTTAAAAAACATCAGCAAGGTTTTTGTTCCAATTTTTAGTGCTGAAGATTCATTTTTGATGGATTATGTTCAAAAATTAATTTTCAATAATAATTCTTTTGCAACCATTTTAGACGATAAAAAATTAGCACAGAGCAATTTTGTAATTCAAAGTGCTATTGATTCTTTGGAGAAAAGTTTTTCAGAAAACGTGAGTATTTATGATGAAAAAGTGGTAAAAAAAGACTTTCTTGAAAACCAAGATTTAATGGTTATTAGTCTTGAAAGTTGGAAAAAATTAGTTGAAAATCAAAGCGATTGGCTCAGTAATATTCCATCGGTTTTGGTTTTGAAACCTTAATTAAATTCATTTATAAAAAATCGATTTTAAAATTGAATCGAATGGCTAAATTGTCTTCGAAATCTGGAAGTTTGTTTGGACCATATCTATAAAAAGCACTCAAACCAAATCCTTTAAAAATTTTATTCAATTCGATTCCTGATTCAAAATATCCTTTTTTCAAGGTTTTATATTCAATATCCAAATGCTGTTCTGGCTTTGAAATGTTTCCTATTGCAAGACGAGTTACTAAAGCAAAATTAGGTTTGGATTTTTTTGAAAGTGTAAATTTCTTAAAATCGTGTTTGAGTTGCAAAAAAGCATATTCACTTGAGAAAAATTCATTAAAATACATGGTTTCAAAATCATCATTCCCGTCAATACTAAATCGCTGTAAAAGTTTATCTTTATTCAAACTATTAGGCGAATTGTTGTAAAGATGAGTTATTGGAACATCACCAACAGCAACTCCAAGGCTAAAAATGATATTCGTTACAGAGCCATCTAAATATTTTTTTAAATAATATGTTTTGAAATCGAATTTAGTAAAATCAAAGTCGTTTTTTAGGATTTTTGGTAATGATTTTGTGAATTGAAAAGTGAATTTTGGATAATTTTCATTGACTTCGTTTCTACCAACTGGTGTTTGCATAAATTTGCTAAAAGGGCTCCAATTCAATGAAACAAGAGCAGTTGTCATATCAAAAGTAGTATATTTTTGTCCATTTAAATTAAAAGTATACTCAAACTTTGGTTTTACGACATCGTGAGAAAATACCCAAATGCTCTCTGTTTTTGGGATAATTTTAGTTTCTAAAAAAACTTTCCAATTCACATAATTATAAAAAGAACTAAAGTTGAGAATACTGGTTTGAAAAAGTTTTGAATTTTTTTTCTCAACTTCAAAAACAGTACTCGCAATTTCTTGAAGATCATTAGTATATGAAGCGCCGACCCAAGAATTAGAATAGCGTCCTATGCGTGTTTTAAAGCCAAGATTATATTTCCAGTTTCCGTCTTTTGTTCCATAGGCTACATAGTTTTCGATTTGATAAATTTTAGAAAAACGTTCACCAGTTTTTCCTCCCAAACAAAACCGAAATCCTTCGTAGTTATTAAAATTAAAGACTTTTCTCAAATCAAGATCATAAAAACCAATGGGGACAAAACCATTTATAATTTTTCTGCCAAGGACAATTCGGTCTTCAATTTTATTTTTTATTGAAATACTATCTAATGATAAATAGGTTTTTTGACTTCGAGAATCCAAACTGTCCTTTCTGTAGAGATTCCAAAAAGATTCAGGTTGAGCAATTGCTTTATCTTGAATTTCGATTGCAGTAAATGATTTTTTTATTTGAATCGGAAGATCATATTCGAAATCAAAGTTTCTAGAGGTTGATTGCAAATACACAAAATCTGAGGCTTGTTTTTTCCGTGGTGTAGTGTTTTTATCAGAATCGGCTTCAAATTGAATTGTTCCTCCAAAAATTTTAACATCTTCATCATTTTTTCCTTTTCGGATTTTGAAAGTTGTAGAAGTTGGAAACCAAATTTTTTCGTTTTCTAAAAACTGATACTCATGTGTGCCAGAAATTTCGATGATTCCTTTAGATCTCATGACTGCTTTTGCAATTCCAAAATTTTCTTGATCAATATACAAAATACCTTCTAGACCATTTTCTTTACTTTTCTTCTTATTTTTGAAGTAAATTACTGATGTTTTTCGTTTTTCAATTTCAATAGTATCTAACAATTTGTATTCATATTCTTGTATTGCGTTTGTAGCAATTGGGCTAATATATTTTGTTTGTAAAAGTTGGTATTGATTTTCATAAATTGAAAATGATTGCAAATTGAATCCAAAAATTTCATAAATAGGTTTTTTGAAACCAGACATTTTTGTTCCAAGAACCGTTTCTTTTAAATCTGGATTTTTATATTGAAATTGTGATACTTTTTCGGTTTGAAAAAAGTGCTGTTTAGTAATGATTTTTTTGAATTTATATTCACTTGAGTCTATTTTCATTACCATTTTACCTCTTTTCTTGGTATAAACAGTGTCTATTTGACCTGAAATTGAATCAGCACTAGCAGTAATTAAAAGTTTATTGTAGGTTTTAAACTGAAAAGTTTTGAGTTTTTTTTCAGGATCATTTTTATTTTTGGAATCAATTGTTTTTAGAACAATATTCCTTGCAACCAAACTATTTTCGATGACAACATCTTTTAGCAAACTAGAGTTTGAATTGAGTTCAATGAGGTATACATTTTTAAATTTGTTTATTGCAATTGTTTTGGATTCATAACCCACATGAGAAACCGAAATTAGATACGAACTTTGTTCTAAAGTAAGAGAAAATTTACCATCATTGTCAGAGATTGTTTTTGTGGTCGAGTTGAGGTAAACTGTCGAAAACGGCAATGGCTTTAGGGTTTGACTGTCTTTTACAACTCCAGAAATTTGAAACTGGGCCTGAGTTGAAATCGAAAAAAACAATAACAAAAAAAGAATTTGCTTCATGAATATTTTTGAGATAAAAATTCCCAACTATTTTGAAACGCTAATATACAAAAAATAAAACCCCGTCAAATAAAATTGTTTGACAGGGGTTCATTGATTTATTTTGAAGATTGTGTTACTCCTTCAACCTCTTTTAAAGTTAAAATTTTATCAGAAAAATAAATATCAGTTTCCAGTTTTTTGAACTCTAGTTCTAATTCTAATTTTTTGTGATTTTTATTTAAGTAAGTAAGGGAGTATTTTTTTATTTTCTCGAACTGTTTTAGGTCTAAAAATATTGTTTTAATGTCTGAATCGCCAAATTTAACTTTTATATTTGGTAATCGTAATAATTTATTTTCACTGAGTTTAGAAAAATAAATCATGAGTTTGTCACTAGAAACCGTATTTGTTTTCTTTAAACTATCAAGAGATTTTTCAATTAAAAGCGCTTGCTCTTCTGGAAAACCATCTGTAGACATAAAATTTATAAGTTTAAAACACAATTCTCCTTTGCCTTTTTCGATAGTATCTTGGCAAGAAATTACAATAAGAACAGTTAATAATAAAAGTAGATTTTTCAACATTTACTTTTTTTTCACGGTTATTGACCCTTGAATTAAATTGGCTTTTATTTTTTTATCAAAAACCCATTTGCCTTTTTCCTTTTTCATAACAATTGTAGAGGACTCAAATATACCACCAATCCAAGTCGCAAATCTTTGAATATAAAAAACTGCTATTTTCCCATTTTTAAATACTATTGGATCGGATAATTCATAATAAATAATTTCTTTTGGAAGATACTTTGAATAGTGCAATTCATTTTTTTTTAGGTCATTACTATCATAAAAATCATCAAAACCAAATGTTTTTCTATCATTTTCGTTCCAATATTGATCAATGGAATCTTTTTTTACTATTGTAATTAAAGCATCATAATAGGCTTTATTCATTTCTTTGTTATCGAATTTATTATATTTTTGAATGGAATCTAAATTTATTTCAGAAAAAATAGGGTTTTCTTTTCTAGAACAAAGTATTGAAATTGCATCTATTTTTTTTATTTTCTTTAGGTCATTTTTGATATATTGTTCAATTATTTGTCCATTAGCAACTGAAAAGAATCCAAAAACAAGCATAAAAACTAAAACTACTTTTTTCATATTATTTTTTTATGTTCGTTAAATTTTATATCCGTAAGATTTGGAATTAATAAATATTTTTTCAACAAATATCCAAGAGTCATTTTCTTTTTTCATGATTACGGTTGATTGTTCAATAATACTTCCTGGCCAAACTCCGTTTTTTATTAAAAGAAAAATGGCATATTGTCCATTATCTGTGAACAAAGGAGCTGATAATGTATATAATATCATGTAACCTTGATGTTTTTTATAAACTTCAATTGATTTTTCGGAGCCAATTTTGAAGTCAGATATTTCATCAAAACCAAATAAATTTTTATCTTCATTAGTCCAATATCTTGCTATAGTATCATTTTTTGTTTCTTTAATTAATCTATCCGAATCTTGTTGATTGAAAGCCGATTGTTTTTTGAGAATTTGTCTAATTCTCTTATCAACTGGGTTGCTATATGTTCTTAATAATTCTCGTGGGCTTCCTTTTGTGGTATTTAAAATACATATCAAATCTAATTGCTTATTTTTAGCAATATCATTTTTGATATACGATTTTATAATTTGGCTCTGGGCACTAATGTAATAACCAAAAGTTAGAAGAAAAATTAAAAGTGATTTTTTCATTGTTATTAGTTACAGGGTTGGCTAATTAGGGATTTTGTTGAGGGTAATCCTGGCGTTCCGTTAGTGTTTACTGCAGTATTTGCAGTTGTAGCCCCATTATTTACTTCGGCTGCAATAGTTGCATTTATTCTGTTTTGTTCTGTTGCTGTAAAATTCGTAAAAGTAGGCGTACCAGTTAATCCCATCATTGCTAAATCCATAATAATTTTAGTTGTAATGAAATTCTAAAAATCAAAATCCATTCAAGTCATAAATTTCATCGAAAAATTTCCACTTTCCTTTTACTTTTTTCATGAGAATGATTTTTGTGTCAATTTTTTGAAATAAACTAAGTGATTTTGTAACCAAAAAAACAATACTTTTTTCGTTTTTTAAATAAACTGGATTTGACAATGTATAATAAATAACTTTCCCATTAATTTCGTTTTCACTAATATTATGATTTTTCATATATTTCTCGTCAACCATTCTTTCAAATCCAAAATTTGATTTGTCTTTTTCATTCCAAAAATTATCTAAAGTGTCTTTTTTTGTACATTCAATTAAAAATAAATAATCATCTTGATTAAATGTTTTTAATCGATGCACTTTAGTTTTTATGTCCAAATCATTATAAATACTTAGTACTAATTTTGTATTTGCTTTTTTACTTTTAAGAACACATTCTAGCCCAAGTTTGTTGTTTTTAGATATTTCTTGTTTAACATAAGATTCTAAAGTTTGACCAGAAGCACACGAAAATAAAAAACAAAAAATTGAAATTAAAAATTGATTTTTCATAAACTAATCAAATGCAGCAATACTATTTACCTTTTCAACAAAAACCCAAAGTTTATTTTCTTTTTTCATAACTATCACACTATGTTCTATCGTTTTACCAACTCCTTTTGATTTGTGCAATAAAAAAATTGCATTTTCTTCTTTATTGATATAAATCGGATTTGATAATTCATAGAAAACAATATTGTTAGTATTTTTTTTTTCTAACAGATTAACCTTCTCATTGTAATTTTTTGGTAGTAGTTCATTAATTTTAAATTGTTTTTGCTCTTTTTTCGACCAATATTTAGTGATTGTATCATTTTTGAAATCTTCAATTAAAACGATAAACTCATTTTCATTATATGATTTTGGCAAAATAGCAAACCTTTTACGAACTGGATCTCCAAAAACGTTTAACAAAGATTTTGATTTTGATTTTTGTGGAAACAATACAGTATGTATATTTTTTGCTTTATTGTTTACAATTTCTTGTGCCAAGTAAGATTCAATTACTTGACTCGAAGCACACGAAAATAAACAAAAACAAAAAATTGAAGTTAAAAATTGATTTTTCATAAACTAATCAAATTCAGAACTGCTTTTTAACCTTTCAAAAAACACCCAATTTTCATTTTCTTTTTTCATTACAATCGCAGAACATTCCTCAAACTTTCGATGACCTTTAGTTTTAAATAATAAAAAAATCGCATTTTCTCCGTTATTTGTATAAATAGGATTTGATAACTGATAAAACATTGTTTTTCCTTTGTACTTTTTTTCTAATTCCAAGGAATTTTCACTACAATAAATTTTTATAAATTCGTCAAAGCCAAATTCAATTTGTTCTTTTTCAGTCCAGTATTGAATAATAGTATCTTTTTTAGATTCTTTTAATAAAATATCAAATTCTTTTTGATTAAAATTTTTAGACAATCGTCCTAAATGTCTTAGAAGAGGATCATTGTAAACCCCTAATAATTTTTGAGAATTTGACTTTAAACTAAATAAAATAGATGTAGTTCCTTGCTTTTTATTATTCAAAATTTCTTGTGAAATGAATGATTTTAATGACTGGCTTGAAGCACAAGAAAGTAATCCAAAAGAAAACAGTAATGTTAAAATTAATTTTCTCATAACAATTTAATTACATGGAACTCCAGCAGGAGTATGAGTTACACCATTTTCAGTTTGACTAGTATTTGTTTCTTCCGCAGAATTTACTGCTGTGATTCTATCTTTTACGCTTTGAGAAAGAGAATTATAAGGAGGTGTTCCACTTAATCCGCCCCAAGCTAAATCAGTATATAATTGTTGAGGAATCTGACCATTACTTAATGTTACACCAGTATCAAATTCTTGAAAAGCAGTTGCCAAAATATTTCTATATGATTGAGCTATCACAAGATGCTGAGGGCTTCCTCCAGGTGTCATATTTGCACTATTAGTAACATAATAATCCCATAATTGCGGAAAAGCGTTTAAAGCAGGATTACTGTTAACGTATTGATTTGCGACTAAACTAAAAAAATACGCATGTATAAGTTCATGCAAAATTGTAGTTGCAATGCTTAATTGAGTTCCACTTGTTAAATATTGTGAATCAATATTTATTGTGTAGTCAAATAACGTGCTATTTGGTAATTGGGAAATAGTTGTATTTGCCAAAGGAGGATTTAATCCAAAAAAAGAGGTTGGTACTGGTACTATATTTACTGTATATGGCGAATTTGCACCACCCAACAATGCAATAATTTTAGCAAAATCATTTTGTGTCAAATTTTTAATGTTATTAACAATATTTTGGGCGCAAGGCGGCAATGCCGTTGCGTCAATATTTTTTTGAATTAAAAACGGGTTTATGTTTGTGTAAAGTCCAGGGTTTTGTATCATTTTATTTATAACTTGTTTGATAAATACATCATCTTGGGTATTTTGATGATTGTATAAATAGTTGTAAATGGAGTTTACAGCAGTTGGGTAATCACAATCTGTCAACCAGTCTAATTGTGATGTGCTAAGATTTGGTAGCAAACGTTGTTTGATTCTTTTTGATTTCATAACAACTGTTAGAGTTCCATCATCGGCAGGCCATAATTGGTTTGGTGCCAAAGGAACTGAACTTGCTCCGCCAGAACTATTAGGAACACTTGTCTGTCCAGAACCCGCTGTAGTGGATCCGCCAATATTAATCACAACTATCGGTAGTGTATTTGGACCACTATCATCAGTATCTTTTTCACGAGGAGAATCACAAAACCCTAAATCATTCCAATGACCACCACCATGAAATAAATTATAAAAAAAACACCATATCCAACTATGTCTAAAATTTGCGTTTACAGCATTTTCAGACAAAACTGTCCAATGGTAATTTATTGGTACTCCGTTTTGACAGTCAATATTTCCAATAGCAAATCTATCAATATCATAAATTGTTAGATTTCCTGTAAAATTATTTACATCAATTTTTTGTGAATCATTTGATGCATTATATCTTATAATGAAAGGCTCTAATTTATCTTGTATTTTAAGTATTTGTAAATTTTCGATATAAAAATTTTGATTGGCCAGTTGATTTTCATTTACAGCAATGCTGTACATTTTATTTCCATTACTTTGTTCGAATTCAATGATGTGGTTTAAATCTAAATTTAAGTCTAAAATGCTTTTATTTAATTTTTGATTAATTTTTGATTGTGATAAATAGTTATAATCAGAGTTAAATTCTTCTATAGTTGGAATTAAAAAAGGAACTTTATCAACGGTTACATAACTTATTTTGCCTGAATTAATTTGATTCTTTTCTTTTTCAATTTTTTCCTTTTCACATGCAGAAAAAAAGATGCCTAAACAGGCAATAATCATAACCAATACTCTTTGTAATTTCAATTTCATAAAATTTATTTTGTTAAATGTAATACTATTTTTTGCAAATGTAGTAAAAAAACAGATATTAGGCATATATGCCTAAATTATTTTTTTGATTGCATACAAATTTGCATATGGCTATCGAAAAAGACATATCATTTTTAATTTCTTTTGGAAAAAGACTAAAGCATTTGCGAAAAGAAAAAGGCTTTTCGCAAGCGCAACTGGCGTTTGAGGCAAATGTTGAAATTTCTCAAATTAGCAGAATCGAAAGAGGCATCATTAACACAACCATTCAAAATGTAAAATTGTTATCAAGAATTTTAGACATTCCACTAAAAGAATTATTTGATTTTGAATAAACAAAAAAAGGAAATTTTTTGATTTCCTTTTTTTGTTTTACACCTTCATAATCTCTGCTTCTTTATGCGCTAAAAGTTCATCTACTTTTTTGATGTACGTATTAGTTAGATTTTGAACTTCTTCTTCGGCATCTTTACAAAGATCTTCAGAAGTTCCGTCTTTTTCGAGTTTTTTAATATCAGAATTAGAATCTTTACGAACATTTCTGATGCCTATTTTTGCATCCTCGGCTTCGACTTTGGCTTGTTTTGCCAAATCACGGCGACGCTCTTCGGTTAATGGTGGAACAGAAATAATGATTAAATCGCCATTATTCATTGGGTTAAAACCAATATTGGCTATCATAATTGCTTTTTCAATAGTATGCAACATGTTTTTTTCAAAAGGTTGTAATGTAATGGTTCTTGCATCTGGAACGCTGAGTTTTGCTACTTGCGAAAGTGGTGTAGACGAACCATAATAATCCACAAAAACACTTCCGAGCATTGCAGGACTCGCTTTTCCTGCACGAATGTTTAAAAATTCTTTTTCTAAATGCACCAATGAATTTTCCATTGATTCTTTTGTGCTGTCGAGTATAAATTCTATTTCTTCCATTTTTATTTAGTGTTATTTCGCTGTTTTTATTTCAAGTTTCCTAATTGAAAACTGCATTTGAAAACTATTTAACAAGGGTTCCAATATTTTCACCGTTGCAAATTTTTATTAAATTTCCTTTTTTATTCATATCAAATACCAAAATTGGTAGTTTGTTTTCTTGACTCAAAGTAAATGCTGTGGTATCCATGACATTCAATCCTTTTGCAAGAACATCTTCAAAAGAAATCGTGTCAAATTTTGTGGCTGTTGGATTTTTTTCTGGATCTGCAGTATAAATCCCGTCAACACGAGTTCCTTTTAGAATTACATCTGCATGAATTTCTACGCCTCGAAGAACAGCAGCAGTATCGGTTGTAAAATAAGGGTTTCCGGTTCCTGCGCCAAAAATAACGATTCTTCCTTTTTCGAGGTGACGAACTGCGCGACGTTTAATGTAGGGTTCTGCAATGGCTTCGATTTTTAGTGCTGTTTGCAAACGGGTTAACATTCCTTTGTCCTCAAGAGCGCCTTGAAGCGCCATTCCGTTAATTACGGTGGCTAACATTCCCATATAATCGCCTTGAACTCTGTCCATTCCGTTGCTCGCACCAGCAACTCCACGAAAAATATTCCCACCACCAATAACGATTGCAATTTCAACACCTTGGCTGTGAATTTGTTTAATTTCTTCGGCATATTCAGCTAACCTTGCAGGATCAATTCCATATTGGCGATCTCCCATGAGTGCTTCGCCGCTGAGTTTTAGAAGAATTCTTTTGTATTTCATGATTTAGTTGTGTTGTGTTTTGCAAATATAGTTATATTTCGATTTTGTGAAATAGTGTTTTAAAAATTGTTTTGACTAATTTTTGATTTTTGAACTCGTCTTTGTGCGATTAGTTTTTGAATAATCAATTAAAATACTTTTGAATTCCTCTATTTGTGTTTTATTAAGAATTTTATATTGTCTAAATTTATTAGTTAAACGTATAATTTCTTGATCGAAAAAAGTATTATATTCTTCGATATTTTCATATCCGTAGGTCTGAAAGTATTCGCACATATCTTGTAAAAAAGAATCGATTTTGTAACCAACTGTTTCATCTTTGGCTTGATTAGTTTCTACCAAACAATAACTTGGCGTGTTCTCTTTTATTGGTTCCATGTTTGTTTTTTCACCTAAAGTTTTTTCAAGTTGTTGTTTGTTTATTACAAACTCTAGATTAATGTTTTCTGATTTTTGGTATTTTAAATAAATTTCATAATTCTCTGGTAAGGTAAACAGAGCAACTTCAATAACAATTTCTCCTTTTTCGAATACCGGAAGTTTCAAATTGAGAGATTGTTCCACCTCATTTTTGACCATATTGTAATCGATTCCATCTTTTAAATTGGTTGTAAAAACTCTTAAAAAAGATTTAGTATTATTTATTTGGGCTTTATACTCTTGGCAATCGAATTTTCTTATGACATAGGTATCTTTAGTTTTAAAAAAATTATAGTGTTGTAATTTTTTTACGTTTGTTGCAAAACTAGAGGCGAGTAAATACTTTTTATTAAAAGCGCGTCCCTGAAATTCATATTTTTTATTATTCAGATGATATGGAAATTCAACAATGTAATTATCAGTTAGACTTTCTGTATTTTCGAAATTTTTCGAAATTGTTGGAACTTTCTTTGCCGTATTAAAAACAATTGATTGAGCCGAAACATTATTTCCAATGGTGTAAATAAATGATTTATTGTATTCGTAAGTTAAATTTTGAGAGAAACTTAAATGGGATAATAATACAAGTATATAAAGTATTTTCATTTTTAAGTAAAAATTTTTTAAGATTATTTTTCCGTAAAAATTCATTTATTTTAAAGTTTCAACAAAATTTTCAACTCCAATTCCATTATTAACATCGAATTCTCCAATTTTTGTTCTTCGTAAAACTGTTAAATGCGAGCCAGAATGCATGGCTTTTCCAAAATCAAAAGCAATTGAACGAATGTAAGTTCCTTTGCTACATTTTATTCTAAAATCAATTTCGGGTAAATTAATTTTGGTAATTTCGAATTCGTAAATGGTCGTTTTTCTTGATGAAATTTCCACTGTTTCTCCAGCCCGAGCGTGTTCGTATAAACGTATTCCGTCTTTTTTTATAGCAGAATAAATGGGTGGTTTTTGATCAATTTCTCCCAAAAACTGTTGAACTGTTTCTTGAATCAATTTTTCATCTATATGAGAAATTGAAAAAGTAGCATCAATTTCTGTTTCTAAATCATACGAAGGAGTTGTAGCACCAATAAAAAAAGTACCTGTATATTCTTTGGCTTGACCTTGGAGTTCTGAAATTCTTTTGGTGAATTTTCCTGTGCAAACTAGTAAAAGGCCTGTCGCTAAAGGATCTAAAGTTCCTGCATGACCAATTTTGAATTTTTTTGGTAATCCAATTTTGTTAATCAAGGCATATTTCAGTTTATTAACAGCCTGAAATGATGTCCAATTTAACGGTTTGTCGATTAAAAGTATTTGACCATTTAGATAATCATCTAAACTAGGATTTGAATTTTTACTTTCCATTATTGAATTTTTCCTTTACAAAACGATAAAAAATAAAAGGTGCAATCGCCGCTGCAAAATGTTTCAACGAGTGACCACTAATTAGATTATTGGTAATCGAATATACGATTGAATCGTAACTTTCTAAAAACTTTGCGGCTATGTAGGCAACTAAAATGAACCAAAAATATTTTTTTAGTTTGAGATTGTTATTAGAAAGAAAAAGTACAATTGGTATGAGAGTAATTGGTAAAAATTGAACCAAAACATACATTCGCAAATCAAGAAAAATAACCCAATATAAAATGGATGCCAGTCCGATTATAAGGAAAGGGTACAATGTTTTTTTAGCAACTTCAAGATTAATAAATTCTCCAATAATTATAGATAAAAAAGACATAAACGAAATGGTCATTGGTAATCGATCCCATACCAGTGTGTCATCGTTTGGATTATAATGATAAAATGCCGAACCAAAACCCGTGAGAATGATTCCAATAAAAAACCAAACAAAACAAACTTTTAGAGGATTCTGTCTGGGAAGATTTAAAACTTTCTGAAGTCCAAAACTTCCAATAATCACAAACGGAATATTAGAAATAACATTCCAAAAATTTGAAATAGAGAAAAAGGTCAAATTATCTACAAAAAGATGGTATTCTTGACTTTGAGGAATTGGTTTTATAAAAAAAACAGCAACAACCGCCAGAATTGAAATAGCATATAATACATTGAGTTGACTTTTTTTCATGTAAATTATTTACGTAATGAAAAATAAAGCAATAATAGAATTCCGGCTACAATTCTGTAATATCCCCAAGGTTTAAATCCAAATTTTGATATAACTCCAATGAAAAATTTTATGGCTAAAACAGCAATTACAAAAGCGATGATGTTACCTATTGCAAATAGTTTCAAATTATCGTTAGATTGCAAAAGAATTTCGTAGCCTTTGAGTTGAGAACTCTCATAGGTTTTTAAAAAAACAGAATAACTAGTCACAGCAAACATTGTAGGAACGGCTAAAAAGAAAGAGAATTCTGCGGCGGCTTTTCGTGATAATCCTTGTTGCATTCCACCAATTATTGATGCTGCTGAGCGACTTGTTCCCGGCATCATTGCGAGACATTGCCAAAAACCAATAATTACTCCTTTTTTGATGGTGACGTCTTCTTCTTCAAGAATAATTGGATTTTGAAAATAGTTATCGATAAAAAGCAGTACAATTCCTCCAACGATTAAAACAATGGCAATTGGAATTGGATTTCCCATGAGTTCATCGATTTTATCATCAAAAAGTTTTCCGAGAACCAAAGCAGGAATTACGGCACAAATTAGTTTTAAATAAAAATTAAGTTTAGAAAAATCAAAAAACTTTTTCCAGTATAAAAATACAACGGCTAAAATTGCTCCAAACTGAATAGAAACTTGAAAAAGTTTTACAAAATCGTCATTTTGAATTCCAAAATAGGAACTTATAAAAATCATGTGAGCCGTTGAAGAAACTGGAATAAATTCTGTGATTCCTTCCATGATTGCAAGTAAAATGGCTTGAATATAATCCATTTAAACTTTCTTAGGGCTTTTTAGAATAGAGTAAATAGTGATTCCAAAACCAATCAAAACGACAGTTGGTGCCAACCGAATTCGTTGAAAATTAAAAACAGATTCGTTCCACACTTTTGGATCATCGCTTCCGCCACCCGACATGAGTATAAATCCGATGGCAATTACTGCAATTCCTATTAAAAGAAATTTATAATTTACTTTATCAAAAAGGAATTCTTGTTTGTTTTCGTTATTTTTCATATTCTAAATTAGAAATCGTTTATCTGCTATCTTAAAATTAATATAAATCGTCTGTTCTCAGATTCAAGAAACGTTGTGTGGCAAAAAAGGTGCTTATCCAAGTAATTAAAACACCAACAACCAAAACTCCTAGAAGAATAATTCCAACAATTAGTTTATCATTCAATATTCCAAGATTTGGGAAACTAGTTTCTAGATAAATCAAAACCCCAATTAGTGCCAAAATTGCTAATCCTGAACCCATTAAACCAAGTTTAATGCTTCTCCAAATAAATGGTTTGCGAATAAAAGATTTTGTTGCTCCAACCATTTGCATAGTTTTGATTATAAATCTATTCGAATGAATTGACAATCGCAAAGAACTATTGATCAATAACACGGCAATCAAAGTTAAAAAGGCACTCAATATTAAAATCCACCAAGTTACATTTTTGATATTATCGTTCACCAAATTCACCAATTGCTTGTCATAAACAATATCAGCAACATTATCATGAGCCCGCAATTGACTTTCGATTTTTGAAATCTGTTTTCTTTCGACAAAATCAGCCTTGAGTGTAATATCATAGGAGTTTTGTAATGGGTTTTCACCTAAAAACTTCATGAAATCTTCACCAATAATATCGGTGTGTAATTTTGCAGCATCATCTTTTGATACAAAAGTGTAGGTTTTAGCAAATTTAGAAGTTTTCAATTCTTCACCAAAAGCCTTCATGATACTGTCATTAGCCTCTTTTTTAAAAAAAACGGTCATTGCGATTTGCTCCTTGAAATCATTCGATAGTTTTTTGGCATTAAAAATAAAAAGTCCCAGCATTCCCAGAAGAAACAATACTAGAAACACGCTTAAAACCACAGAAAAATAAGAAGAAATTAATCTTCTTTTTTGAAACTTATCAAAAGAATCGCTCATATTTATAAAATTATGGTGTAAAAATAACAAAGAATTTGTTTATTCATAGTTTATAACGTTCAAAGTTTTAATTTTCGTGTATAAAATGTAAATTTGCGCAAGATTTTATCTAAAAAAATTACATTTTTAGAATTTAAGAATTTCAGAACCAAAATAGAATGAAATATACACCGATTGAAATCGAAGCCAATTGGCAAAAATACTGGGCAGAACACAAAACATTTGCAGCAAGCAACACCTCTGAAAAACCAAAATATTATGTCTTGGATATGTTTCCGTATCCATCAGGAGCAGGTTTACATGTCGGACATCCTTTAGGATACATTGCCTCTGATATTGTCGCGCGTTACAAACGTCACAAAGGTTTCAATGTTTTGCATCCTCAAGGTTATGACAGTTTTGGATTGCCTGCGGAGCAATATGCTATTCAAACGGGTCAACATCCAGACAAAACTACCAAAGAAAATATTGCCAGATACCGCCAACAACTCGATAAAATTGGATTTTCGTTTGATTGGGATCGCGAAGTGCGCACCTCAAATGCTGATTATTACAAACATACGCAGTGGATTTTCATTCAATTATTCAACTCCTGGTACAATAAAACTTCTGATAAAGCCGAAGACATTTCAACTTTGGTTTCTGAATTCGAAAAATCAGGGAACAGCAGTATCAATGCCGTTTGCGATGACAATATTGAACCATTTTCTGCAGAAAACTGGAAATCTTTTTCTTCGGATGAACAGCAAAAAATCCTCTTACAATATCGATTAACCTATTTAGCAGAAACTGAAGTCAATTGGTGCCCGGGTTTAGGAACTGTTTTGGCCAACGACGAAATTGTAAATGGTGTTTCCGAACGTGGCGGTCATCAAGTTATTCGTAAAAAAATGACTCAATGGTCGATGCGAATTTCGGCTTATGCTGAAAGACTTTTACAAGGATTAGATACGATTGATTGGAGCGAAAGCATCAAAGAATCGCAACGAAACTGGATTGGGAAAAGTGTGGGAGCTATGGTTAATTTTCCCCTCCTAGCCTCCCCCGGAAGGGGAGGAACTGAAACTTCTGAAAAAGTATTATTAAGTAATAATTTTTCAGAGGAATCACAGTCTACATCGGCTCCTTTCCCTTCGGGGAGGGCTGGGGTGGGGATTTTCACCACCCGTCCCGACACAATTTTTGGAGTTACATTTATGACATTGGCTCCAGAACATCCTTTGGTTCAAGAAATTACAACTGATGAATGTCGTCAAAACATAAACGAATACATCGAAAAAACGGCAAAACGATCTGAACGCGAACGAATGGCCGATGTGAAAACCATTTCGGGCGTTTTTACAGGCGCGTATGCAGAACATCCTTTTACAAAAGAACCTATTCCGGTTTGGATAGGCGATTATGTTCTGGCAGGTTACGGTACAGGTGCTGTTATGGCGGTGCCTTGTGGCGATGAGCGCGATTATGCTTTTACCAATTTTTTTAAAGGTCAAAACGGAATGCCTGAAATCAAAAACATTTTTGATAATGTAGATATTTCCAAAGAAGCTTATGGCTCAAAAGACAATGTCGTGATTGCAAATTCTGATTTTTTAAATGGATTGAATTACAAACAAGCCACTAAAAAAGCAATTGAGGAACTCGAAAAAATAAACCAAGGTTCAGGCAAAACCAATTACCGTTTGCGTGATGCTGTATTTTCGAGACAACGCTATTGGGGCGAACCGTTTCCTGTGTATTATGTGAATGGCTTACCACAAATGATAGATCCCAAACATTTACCCATAAAACTCCCAGAAGTCGAGAAATATTTACCAACTGAAGATGGGCAACCGCCATTAGGAAATGCAACCGTTTGGGCCTGGAATACTGAAACAAATGAAGTTGTCAGTTCGAGCGCAGTCGAGAACAAAACTATATTTCCTTTAGAATTGAACACCATGCCAGGTTGGGCGGGTTCGTCTTGGTATTGGTTGCGGTACATGGATGCTAAAAACGAAAACGAATTTGCCAGCCAAGAAGCTATAAAGTATTGGGAAAGTGTTGATTTGTATATTGGCGGAAGTGAACATGCCACTGGACATTTGTTGTACTCTCGTTTTTGGAATAAATTTTTGAAAGACAAAGGATTTGCACCCACTGAAGAACCATTCAAAAAATTAATTAATCAAGGAATGATTTTGGGGATGAGTGCTTTTGTATATAGGATTGGTTATAACATTGCAGAATTTCATCAAGAGAATTTTGTTATTACTCAAATAGATAAGGATAATATAGAAATATTAAGTAATAAATTTCGAATTATTGAAAATTTAGTTCTTCCAAAAAAAATTATTGATGAGTTTTCTAAACCTTATTATTCGGGAAATTTAGATGAAAAACAAATTGAAAGTAATAAAAAATTTGATGAAACTGCTTTAAGAATTTTTGAACTTTCTGGAATTTATAATGAAATTAAAAAATTAAAATTAGAAAACAAAGTTAAAGTAATTCATCGTTCAATTTTAGTTTATGATACTCATGTCGATCTTTCTTTGATTAATGATATCACAAATGAATTAGATATCGAAGAATTCAAAAACCATCCTTTTTATTCAGATTATAAAGATGCTGAATTCATAACCGAAGAAAATGGAAAATATATTGTAGGTCGTGAAATCGAAAAAATGTCCAAATCCAAATATAACGTCGTAACTCCAGACACGATTTGTGAAGAATACGGCGCCGACACTTTACGTTTATACGAAATGTTTTTGGGTCCATTAGAGCAATCAAAACCATGGAATACAGCCGGAATATCGGGAGTTTTTGGCTTTTTAAAGAAATTATGGCGTTTGTATTTCGACGAAAATGGTTTGGTCGTAACCAACAACGAACCATCAAAAGACAGTTTAAAATCGTTACACAAAACCATCAAAAAATGTACTGAAGATATCGAAAATTTTTCGTTCAATACTTCGGTTTCGCAGTTTATGATTTGTGTAAACGAGTTGCAAACTCAAAATTGTCATGAACGAGCCATTCTTGAACCTTTGGCAATTTTGATTTCGCCTTATGCTCCACATATTGCTGAGGAATTATGGAAGCAATTATCCTCCACCAACCCCTCCAAAAGAGGGGAGAAAGGAATTCCAAAAGATTATGTTGGAATTTCTGAACAACCTTTCCCAATTTGTGAGGAGAAATATTTAGTAGAATCAGAAAAAGAATATCCCGTTTCGTTTAACGGAAAAATGCGTTTCACAATCAATTTGCCTTTGGATCTAACGCCAGATCAAATCGAAGAAATCATCATGAAAGACGAACGAACAATTGCTCAATTGGCAGGAAACACTCCCAAAAAAGTGATTATTGTTCCTGGAAAAGTAATTAATTTGGTTGGATAGTTTAAATCTTTAGAAAACTAATTTAAAAACCACATAAGCGTATAAGTAATGAAACTTATCTGCGCTTGTGTGGTTTAATTTTTTTATTGTATGATTTGGTATTCAAAAACCTTTAAAAAACCATTTTCTTAGTTACAACTTGTTCGTTTACTAATTTAATTTTCAGAATCAAACCTTGATTTTCAAACCCTAAATCAGAAACTGAAAAATTACGATCGTTGATATTATTTTTATCAAACAATTTTCGACCTAAAACATCGTAAACTTCTACAGAAATTATTTTTTCAACAGCAGATGAAACAGAAATTATTTTTTCTTTAGCAGAAACAACCACAGCGTTTGACAACGAATCAAAACCAGACGTTCCAAGAGACGAATTAGTATATTTCATCACAAATCTATTTTTGAAATCCCCAACAACAGCATTAAATTGATAAGGCGCTTGGCGCAAATCATGTGTAGTATTTAAAAGATTATCTTGCAAGAAAATATTTTGATTCACATCAGAAAACAATCC
This sequence comes from Bacteroidota bacterium, assembly GCA_031431275.1. GTDB lineage: Bacteria > Bacteroidota > Bacteroidia > Flavobacteriales > Flavobacteriaceae > Flavobacterium. The sequence goes on along the minus strand of JANPDC010000125.1, from coordinate 5,150 downwards.
ATCAACATCAGAAATAGCAATCGAGTAATTTCCAGCAGTAACCACTTCAACGGCTAAAGGAACAACATCTTGAACATCAAACGGTAAAGCACGACCTTGAATAATCATCATGTCGTTGTTTATCAAACTACTAAAAGTTTGTGAACCATTATAAACATTCACAGCATCAAACATTCTATCCTTTTCTTGCGTTGCACCATCGACATACCCAACCAAAATTCGGCTCACCTCATTAGAAGCATTAGAAATTAAATTCAGCCAAATGCGACCTTTTTCAGAATTTGCTATTGAAACATTCGAAGTTCTATAAAACTGACTGTTATCATAACTCGAACTTCTCAAACTGTTCTTAAAAGTTATTGAACCAGGTGTAACAGCCAAATGATTCATGTTAATAAAAAACGATTGACCCGCAGCAATAAAACCATTAAAACCACTAGGACCACTAGTAGTACCAGTTCCATTGTGCGTGATGTAATCGTTAACGCTATAATTTGCAGCATAACTATTGTAAAAAGGATTCGGATTAGCAGTACTAATTGGCGTACCATGAGTCCAAAGACGAATCGCACCCTCAATATTTTGATTCAAAGCCAAGAAATCCAAAGTTTTGATTGCCGAAGGATAAGGATTACCGACCAAATTCCAGTTATCATCAGCGTCAGTAATAGGTCTAGAATTCGAACCCGCATAAGTTCCACTATTGTATGCTCCTCTTGAAATCGTAACCGTTTGAATACCATTATTTGGAACACCAGAAAAAGTAGTAGAAAAGGGCAGAGGCGACAAAGAAGTACTAGGACCACGAATAATATAACCTTTACCAACAGTCATGTTTCCAGCGGCATTAATCCAATTTCCAGTACCAAAAGTAGGACTGTTTATAAAGTTTCCAGAAGGAGTCCATTCCCAAATTTTAGTAGCAGAAGTGGTTGGAGAAACTGAAGCAATTGCAAAACTAGTTACAGGCGAAGACCAATACACATAATCCGTACTCGAAATATTTTGATTCACAGCACGAGCCATAGTAAAAGTACCGTTGATGGTGTTTACCCCAAGATCATTAATATGAACTAAAGAGCCTTTATCTAAAATGTTTAGAGTTGCTCCTAGATCTACAATTAAATCATTTTTAATAGTAATGTGTTTTAAAGCGTCAACTTTTACAATTGCAGGGCTATTAATTACAAGTTTACAAGCATTGATACTTGGTCGTGTTACGCCTAAAGTCATGTCATAGTCGCCAGATATTATTCCAAATGAGGTAAGTGTTGGAGGACCATTACTCCATGATGTTCCGTTCCAGGTTGTGAAATTACCTAAATTTTCATCAGCACCGATTCTTGGATTTGCACTAATTCTAGTATCATCATCAAAATCAGTTAACACACCAATATTTGCTCCGGTTAATCCAGCAGATCCGCAGTCTGGAGTGCTTATATGTAAATCTGGAATAACGTTTGTTGGGTTAACATATGTAGGCAAAATATTGTAACTCAAAGCATCTTGCCCAACTGCGGTTTGCCATGCTGCTAGAGAAGCAACATCAAGAGAATTGAATAGACCAAATACGGCTCCAGTTCCTGTTGCATAGTAATTATTGTTATTTATAGTTAAACCAGATGGATTTATTCCTGAACCAGCAACACGGACCACATAGTTTTTGCCAGATGCAGTGCCAGAGTTGCTCCTTGCATTCCAAAAAATATTATTTCTAAAACTTCTTGTATTTACTACTTGATTTGCATTAAAGGCAAACGATCTGTAATTACCAGATATTGGCGAACCACCGATATAAATACTATTATGCCAAAAATTATTTGTCCCTAAAAATTCATTAATCCCACTTACTTGTATTGCGTTTGAAATTCCTTGACCTATGGCAATAAAATTATTTGAATAGGTAGTAGTTCCATTTGATGCTAAAATTCCATTAACTTCTGAAAAAGAACTGTTTGTTGAAGAGGTCAAACTATAAATAAAGTTTTTTTCTACTAAATTAGCAGAGCCACCACTAAAAACAATTCCGTTTACAACAGTTTGTGATGTTGTATTTGTATTTGATAAATTGTAGATTGTATTTTTGCTTAAAACATGAGATGTCCCTGTATTGTTAACTAAAATTCCTATTAGTGATGCAGTTGTTGTTCCGTTTGTATTTGCTGAAGTTGTTGTTAAATTTCTTATTTGGTTAGAAGTTGCAGTTAATGCAGAACTATTTGTTGTTAAACCAATTAGTTGTGCTGTGGGTGCTATAGAATTATTTTTAATTGAATTTAAAATTGTTCCACCAATTAAATTATTTGTAGCAGTGCAAGTATTTGCAACACCAGTTGAAGTACGAATTCCATACACAATAAATGCACCCGTTGCACCGCTATTTGTTACAGTTATCCCTCCAATGTTGTTGTTATTAATTACTGAATTATTTGTTGAATCATTAAAAACACCAAAAACATCTGTCGCGGTTGTTGTTGTTGTTGAGAAAAGTAAAGAATCGATGTCTGTTTGACTTCCAAGAGTATTATTATTTGATGAGACAACACCATTGTCAATTAATATTCCTGCAAAAGGTGTTGATCCAGAACCAGTTCCTGAAGAATTAACACTCGTTAGGCTAACATTTGTAATTGTATTATTTGAAATATCAGAATTTATACCACTAGTCAATCCATTAAAAAATATTCCAATAAATTTACCCGAAGAACCGGTTAATGAATACGTTCCGGTACCGACATTGTTTGCATATCCAATAGTATTACCTGTTATTCTGAAATCTTGTGCAGAAGTTGTGTTAGAAATATTGATTACAGTATGATTTTGACCGCTAGTAAAGGTTTTAGTTGTGGTTTGATAAAATTTATTATCTGTTATATTGCAGGCGGTAGAACCATTTGCTACATAAATGCCTGAACTAGATGTATTAGCAGAAAAAACATCAATAAAATTATTATTTGTAATTGTATTTCCACTATTGTTTAAAGTTAAATTTGTAGTGGTTCCTGAAAAATAGACTCCTTTACTTGGCAAATTTAATCCTGCTGCCCCAATATTACAATTAGAAATCGTATTGTTATCGTTTCCAGTACTACTTGATCCTGCACCGAACCAAATATTTCCTCCATTTATTCCCACAAGCATTGTTGAAGAACCTAAAATATTGCAATTTGTTATAGTATTGTTTGTTGCATCTGTTTGAAAACGTATTGTTGATGTTCCAGATGAATTTGACGTACTTGAATTTGATATTGTCAGACTTTTTACCCCAGAAATTATACCATCAATAGTAACATTATCTGCCCCGTTGAGGTCTACCATTGGCAATGCTAAATTACCAGAAATAGTTCTTGCTCCTCCGACAGGTTTTATAGAAATTGCTGTGTATGATGACGCACCAATTCCAGAAGCATTTAAAACCGCAGATGCAGTTTCTGTCGTGTCTCCATTAATTTCTATAAAAAGATTTCCGGTATATGTTCCTGCGTTTACAGCATCAAAAGCACTTTTTAGTGTTGCATAATTGGTACCAACTGCATTAGCCGTTGAATAAAGATAAACGGGACCAGTTGCAGGAGCCAGTGATCCTTTTACGAATATATCGTCTATAGAAAAGGCAGGATCAGCACCAAGTGCATTTCCGTTTTGCCAACGAAAACGAAAACGCAATTGCGTTTGATTGTCAAAGGCTGGATTAGTCAATGTTAATTGTGTCCAAGAAGTTATTCCTTGTAATTGTCCTCCAACTTGAGTCCATGGTCCAATACCTCCTACAGCATATTCAACAGTTCCGTATGCATTTCCTGCAAAACCACCAGATAAATACCAAAAAGTTAAGGAAACCCCGGAATAACCTGTTGTAACTATTGGAGATAAAGTTGTTATTTGAACATCTGAAGTCGAACCGGTGTCATAGTTTGCATTACAAATTCCTAAGCCACAAATCGTTGAATTTGTTATATGCAAATATTCGCTATTTGGGTTACCAATAATTCCTGCTGGTTGAGGTGGAGTATTAATTATTAAGCCTGTCAACCCAGTATAAGAGTTATTTACAATCCATTCATTATCACCAGCACCAGAAAGAATATTAAAACCACCATTATTTCCATTAAAATTTGCTGAAAAAAGTGTTGTCTGTGATTTAGAAATAAGTGAAATAAGCAACAACACCGTCAGGAAGTATGTTTTTTTCATAATTTTGGGAGGTTAAATTAAAAATAAGAGTCGTAAAATATTTATTTTCAATACTTTTACGAAAATTTTTTTAAAATTAGTATTTTAAAATTAATATTCAAAAAAAAAATTGGATAAACAACTGAAAAAGACCTTTAGTGTATCTGAAGTTAAGCAAAAATTAGAATTTTTTTGTAGTTATCAAGAACGTTGTCATCAAGAGGTTACCTCAAAACTTTATGATTTTTCAATGACTGAAACGGAACGTGATGAAGTTTTAGTGCACTTGATTGACCAGAATTTCTTGAACGAAACTCGATTTGCTTGTGCGTTTGCTCGAGGTAAACATCGAATGAAATCTTGGGGAAGAATCCGAATAGTAAATGAACTTAAATTCAGAAAAATTTCTGCTTTTAATATCAAAATAGCACTCAAGGAATTTTCTGAAGACGAATATTTTGAAACTTTTGAGAAATTATCAAATCATCATTGGGAAACTATTCGTGAAACCAATAAAATCAAAAAAAATAAGAAATTTTGTGATTTTTTATTTCGAAAAGGTTTTGAAAGTGATTTGGTTTATGCTAAAATGAAGGAGTTACAGGAGTAAAATTTTTAAAATATCATTGGTATCTAATTTCTAATTAACCAAAAAATATTAGTACAATTTAAAAACTATAAACTTAACACAACACTTACAGCATTTCCTCCAAAACCAACCGCATTGACTAAAATTTTGTTAAGTTTTATTGGTTTTGTTCTCATTTCTGTAAATGGAATTCCAATAAATATTTGATTTTGAAGCATCAAAATTGCCATTTCAATACTCAACATGCCCGATGAGCCAAGTGTGTGACCTATTTTCCATTTATTAGAATTTCCACCCAAAACTTTGTCAGAGATCAAAGCTTTTATGGAAAAGCTACGCATCACATTGGCAAAGTTGAATCTACCTCAAAGTGAAGAGGAACAGTGGT
>JANPDC010000124.1:0-7827 GCA_031431275.1 Bacteroidota bacterium | reverse complement strand
TCCCATTCCCATTCCCATTCCCATTCCCATTCCCATTCCCATTCCCATTCCCATTCCCATTCCCATTCCCATTCCCATTCCCATTCCCATTCCCATTCCCATTCCCATTCCCATTCCCATTCCCATTCCCATTCCCGGCATTGCCCAAATCGAAACTTCAAAATACAATAGCCCTCATCGAACCGTTGGGTTTCGCTTCGTAAGTATCTAAATTTTGGAGCGTTGGCAATTCCGATGTCACTTCTGAGCGTGACGAAGCACTGAATGTAGTGCAGATTGGTCAAAATGTGACTATTCCAGCTAGAAATGAACATTCCAAAACGGTATGGCGGGGGGATCTTGTCTCTTGCCTGTTGGGAGTTGGGAGTTGGGATGCAAGAATGCAAGTAGCAATCAAAAAAGAAAGAACAGATTGTTGACTTCTCTGTCGACCTCGACAGGCCTGTTCTATTCATTCAGCAACTCTCATACTGCTTGCAATCAAGCGCTGTGAACGCCATTAATCCTGCCCTCCAAAAATACGAATTACCTCCAGTTCTAAGAGCAGCTGAAGCTGAGCAGGCCCTTTTTTACTTCCGTTTCGTTGACACTTTTGGTGATATTCATTAAAAAGTTGAAACGCTGTGACGTTGACTAACCACAGTATGGTGAATCCTTTTGATCAGTTCTCGTCTGAACTCACAGCTGCGCTCCCTTCTTCGGCGCCTCCTGCTTCGTATGGAGTACCGCCTCCACCCCCTCAAGCACCGCCACAGCCGATAATGATTGTGCACCATCGACCGTCAGCAGCAGCTCCGGGCTACTCGTACAGTGCGCCACCGCATGCCACGGATGCATACGACAGTGCAGCTGGCAACGAGGCCCCTCTGAATCCTTACGGTGTACAATCGGCGGTCGAATACCCATCACAACCAACGAATTCTTCGTACGCTGCTGGCTATGGTCTCTATGGTGCACCACCACAAGGACCAGAACCACCCGCTCATCAACCGTACGCTCCCGCTTCTCCCATGGGGCATTCGGTTCCGACCTCAGTTTACATGAATACCAACACAGGAAGCAATACCTCCGATCCATGGGGTGTCGCACAGCCTCTATCGGATGCGGCCCTTAGCTTGCCTCCACTTGCGCATGCATCAAATTCAAATGCTGCTGCGGCTGCCTTTGGAGGAATTACGGCTGGATTGGCCAATGGTAGTGGCGGTGCTAACAATCCGTACGGAGCTCCACCGCCGCAAATGCAACAACCGTTGCCGCCGAGTTCGTATGGCTCTCCAGTTGCAAACCTCTACGGAACTACAGCTTCCAATCCATACGGTGCTCCACCCGCACCACCCCCAATGGCTGAATTGAATCCGTATGGCGCCCTTCCTCCCGCGGAGCAGCCTTTCTCATATGGAACGCACCAGCCGTCTATGGAACAGGCCAATCTGTATGGACAACCTCAGCCGCCAGTCGAACAGGCAAATCCGTATGGACAGCATCAGCCGCCAGTCGAACAACCCAAACCGTACGGACAACCTCAGCCGCCAATGGAACAACCACCCAATCCATACGGACAGCCTCAAGCTCAAATGGAACAACCACCCAATCCATACGGACTGCCTCAGCCACCAGTGGAACAACCACCCAATCCATACGGACTGCCTCAACCACAAATGGAACAACAAAATCCTTATGGATCATCGGAACCGCAGAACGCTTTTGGTGCGCCACAGCCACCAACGGAGCAAAACCCCTACGGGGCTCCTTTGTCGATCCAGCATGAGCCCGATCCATACGGCGCACATGGAGGTAGCACAGCTTCTCCGAATGCATATGGGCCGACTCCTACCGATCCATCAAATCCTTACGCTGTCGCCCCACCACCGGCGGTATCAGGGGTGGATCAATATGCTTTAGTACCTTCTCAACAGCCCAACAATCCATATGCAGCGTATGGACAACCACCTGCAGGACCATACGGTCAACCACAACAGTACGGATACGGTGCGCCCCCACCACCTCCGCCAGCGCCCCCGGTCGATCCATTTTCAGTGTTTGAGTCTCAAGCTGCATCGCCTCCTGCAGATCCATTTGCCGTGCCACAGGAAATGAGCGCGCTTGTGCCCGTATATGCGGCGACCAACCCACAAGTCTCTTCCGGGAGCGACGATGACTTTTGGGGGAGTTTTGGAGCGCCTTTGCCCGCCCCACCGGCCCCTGCTTCCGGCGAAGAAACTCCTGTGGAAGCGCCCGAACGTCGCACAGACAATGAAGAGGAAAAGAAGGGCGAAGATGGATTGCCACCCGGTGGAGAATGGTATGACGCTCGCATCTTTACCCCCACTCTAGGGGTCATGTTTTTCAAACCCCAAGAGTTGACTGATTCTCTCTTTTTGAATACGGACAAGGGCCTTGTTGATGCACTCGGCGAACGACCGGTGGTTGCCTTCATCGTTGAAGGGTCGTCTGCGCGGTCAGCGGGTGTCGAGCTAGGTCACGTGCTTCTAAAGGTGAATGGTATTGATGTGCGCAGTCCGAAGGAAGCGAGTCGATTGATCAAAGAAGGCCCACGTCCTTTGCCGTTGCTATTTTATGTTCCCAATTCGGAAGTCATCGTTGCAGAAGGCGAACATATGGTTAAATATGATACGAAAGAAACTACCGCACCAAACAGTGCAAAGGACTGGAAACCGAAATATGTGGTAATTGGAGGTATTATTGCTCAACCGTGGATGATTAACATGTATCGGTCCAAAGTAAGTAAATCAGATGGCTCTACTTTTACTTTTCCCGCCGATTTACACTCATCAATCTTTTTTGGCAGTCTGAATACGACATTGCCGTTATTGAGACCCAGGCACGTCGACCTGTCTCCGTCAAGGTGAAGCAGTTTTCTTTGCAAGGAGCTCGAATCCAAAATGACTGGCAAGGTCCACAAATGGTGAAGTATAAAAACAAACTTCATCCATGGAAGTACATTTGCGTCCTTCCTGTTGCTCGTAATCCTATCAAAATTTCTTCACCAAATCTTTCTCAGCTCAAACCTGTTCACGAGGGCATTCGACGTGTGCTTCTCGCTCAACAGCGTGGAACTGGGGGACGCGCTCGTCCAACAGGGCCGTCCCAGTCTGAACGAGAAGCAGGTCATGGTCAAGCCCCTGGTGGGGAACGGTATTCAACAAGCGAACGCAGTACCCAAGGAAGCAGTGCACAGCACTACGACAGTCCATCACGTCAAGGCAATGGTGATCCGTATGGTCGTCCTCAACAGAATACGCATCAACCACAGAAGCAAACAGCGTACGGTTACTAGAGAAACTCTGTTCTGTCCCGTAGTACCCGGCGTCAGTATAAAGTAGTCTACATAAGAATGAACTTATCAACAAGTTAAAGAGATTTGTCCAAATAGTGCAAATTATATTGATCAATCAGCAAGCAAAGAGTCCAAATCAATGTCTAACTCAGCGACTGTCGATTTGGTCGCCTTCGTTGCCATCTCTGGAGACGAAGTCCTCGTCGAGCCTTTCCCTGCTCTCGACGGAGCCTTTGGTGTACTTAGCTGAGCCTTCAGGGCACTTCCCGCAATGGATCTGTCCCGGGCAGCTTTCTCTTGGTCTATCTTCCGTTGAAGGTATGCTTCTTGACGTCGAATTTTGTCCTTCAACGACTGGTTTTCCTTCTCAAGTTCTAATAAATCTCTACTTTCAGACTTCAGCAACTCAAGGCGCATATTGGCCGCGACAAGGTCTGATTCGCTGACTTCACGCAAGTTTTGTTCGCCGTGAATTGCCCCTAGGTATTCATCTTCTTTTTGTTGCCATTGAACCTTCAATCTTCGTAGCTCCTCTTCCTTGTCGAGGAGACGAACCTGCAGACTGCTTGAGTGTTCTTCCATGGAATGAAAGTCTACGTCCCCACGATCAATCTTAGTTTGAAGCTCTTTATTGTGCTTTACCATGTCCGCCAATAGATTTGTTCGTTCATGCAACGCTTCTTCGAGTGCTCTCAATTGTTCTTCGTTTTCCACAGTTTTTCGTTCCAGTGATCCTAATTCTTTTTTTAGGGACGACGCTTGACTCAACTCCTGGCGCGATATCTCTTGTTCAAGCGCAAGTTGATCCCTATCATTATTTGCTGCCTCTGCAGTGAACCGAAGTAACTTGCATATTCGCTGCAATGCATATTCGCTTTGTTCCAGGTCACTCTTCTGCTTTGACAAAACAGCGAACTGAGCAGTGATTTCTTCTACCTTTCTCGTTAAATTTGTTACCGTCATTTGAAATAAGTCGCGCTCTCGTTTCACATCGGTGACAGACAGAGTAAGTCTGTCGATAACTGGTTGGAAAGCTTGACTTTTAGTATCGATCTCGTTCTCCAATCCATGGTGTAATGATTGTAGCACAGAGAGTTGTATTGACAAACTTGCGGCTTTCTCGTCTGCGGCCAATTGGATGTTTGTTGTTTTCCTCGCCTCGGCTTCCAACAAAATTTTCTGATCAGAAATAGTGGTACGTAACGATTCGTTGTCGAGCTGCAATTGTAATAAAGATTGCTTCAATGTCATTATGGCCTCAGTCGATTCTTGGCTTCTAGTAATCATGTCTTTTTCCAAAGATGTTTTCTCCTCTGTAAGTCGACGAATCTGCTGCTCAAACAAGGACAATTCTGCGTCAAAAGCCAGCTGCTGTTGATTTAAGAGCTCTCTAGACTGTTTCAGCATTACCTCTCGGTCTGCCGCACTATGCCGCGAAGATTCGCTTGAGCACTCTAGCTCAGAGATCGTACGGGCCAAAGTCTCAGCTTTCTTTTGATGTTCATTCGTCTGCACCAATGCGCGGTGCTCGAAATCAGCAACAGTAGCTTGCAATTGCCGGATTTTGTCTTCAAGCTTATCAATGTTCAACTCTGCCAAGACTGCAGCTCTCCTACAATTTGATTCGGATTCGTTGAGTAGATTTTGTTTTTCCAAAAATTTTAGTTGCAAGGCTTCATTTTGTTGGCGAAGGTCAAAAGCGGTTTGCGTCAAATTTCGAATAACTGACTCTTGTTCCAAAGTAGCAACTGTCGCATTGTTTTCTATGTCCATTGCGTGTGCGTGCCACCGTCGCACGTCAGCCTCAAGCTGCGCAATGTGTGCAGCTGCGTTCATTTCTAGTTCCAATGATTCGTTAGACAAACGGGTCAGTTCCGCCTGAAGCGAATGAATAGTAGCAACGCTTTCAGAAGCGTTGATGAGCTCGCTATCCTTGGTGGCGAGTTCGCTTACAGCCCGTTCCATCTCGTTTTGAAGCGTCGATATTTCGATTTGATAGTCTGCCTTGATTACAGCCATCTGTTCCATGAGATTCGCGATTGCTTTGTCTTTGGCCGTCATGGCTTCGCTGTGAATCAATGATTCCGAATGAGATATCGCCTCGGCGCGTTGCAGTTTTTGTTGCATGTTACAAATCGCTGTATCATAGTCCAACCGTATCCGTGACACGGTGGCATCATTTCCTGTATTGATCGTACGGATCTGTTCAGAAAGACTTTGATAGGCGGCCTCTACTTCGCAAAGACGCTGCACTGATGACTCGTTCTCTTTCGTAGCGGCTTCGAGCTTCGCCGTCAAACTCTGAATGTCAGGAGAGACATGTGCGGTGAGCTCTCGTTCAATTTCGAATTTCAAAATCTCAGCAGACATCTCAGCAATTTCGATGTCCCTTTCATGGAGTTTTTCAGTGAGGTGATAGCGCTCGTGTTCTAGAGTCTCGACGTCTTGAAACAAACCGTCAAGCATGACACTGTCTTCTTGGAGCTTTTGGAGCTCACCTGTGGTAATCATCAGTTCCATCATGTGCTTGCTTACGTCATTCCGAAGCGTTTCGATTTCAGCACATTTTTCTGTCAACTTGAATTGCAGAAGTGTCATCTCGTCGTGTGCAAATGAGATTTCTTGTTCTCGGCATTCATTTACAATGTCTTGCAGCTTGTTTTCGACTTCGTGAGCTACCAATCGGTCTCGTTCAATCTCGTTCAAATGTATCTTACATTCGTGCTCTGTTGAGACTTGTTTTATGGTGTCAGTTTGCGATGCTTCTAAAGTAGAGAGCTGTTGCCGAAGTCTCGCAATCGACACAATCTTCTCTTGTAGAAGTCTTTCCAGATCAAGTACTTTCTTCTCGCGTGCTTTCAATTCTTCCCGCAGTTCCTTTGTTGCTTGCATGTGCGCAATTCGTTGCTGTTCTAGCTCTAGTTCGTGATCCTGTAGAATACGAAGCTGCTCCGCTTCCCACTCTTTAGTTTCACATGACAACCTGTCGACTGACGTCATGCATTGATCAAGGCTGCTGCAGACACCATCGTAATCGCGCTGAACAATTTCCAAGCGCTGTTCGAGTTCTCTTCTGGCAATTTCGAGTCTCTGCAACTGCACCTTGAGCTCCATGATTTCTACCACGTGCTCATCATTTCCGATATCACGCTGAGTTTTAATTGTTTCCAAGTCGTTAACAAGCTGATGATTTTCGTTGACTATGTCGACTAGCTGCTTGGATTGTTCTACGGTTAGCGAGCAGCGCTTTTGCAACGTTTCAATCTCTTGCTCACGAAGGCGAAGATGTTTTACAAGCTGGTACTTTTCTTCCTCCAGTTGTTGCGCGCGAGCGACTAAAACCTGTCGTTCTCCTTCGATGTCCAACAATCCGGTTTGAATTTCATGCAATTTATGATTGAGCTCTTTCACGTGCTTGAACTCTTTGGGTGACAAGGTAAAGTCAAAAACTTCCCGCCTCGATGAATCATCCAGCTGTAAATGTGGGGCTTCGGACTGGTACGCAAGATCACCAATTTCCAGTGTTTCCAAATGAGACTGTAGAGCGGATATCTCTTTCTGAAGCAAAGACACACTGCTATCCCCGGGGTCATCGCTGGTATTCAGGACAGGCGAAGGTTGTACCGCTTTTTTTGTAACGATTGATCGATTTTTTTGCTTTATAAAGTTTGGAGATAAGAAGCCAAGTGGTCTACGAATCGGCAGCTTATTATGAAGGTCGACATCGTCTGCGCCGCTCCTATCGCCAAGGCTGCGTTCCAGTGCGACGTGAGGTACATTGCCTCGACGATTTCCCAAGGAGGATTCAAACAAAGCTCTGCGCGCACGCACACTCAGCGATGGAGTAGAGTTCAAAAATGAGGTCGGGCTGAGAAAGCCTCCGTGATTATTGTTGCTGCTGCTAGTCATGATGTAAGATGCCGTCAACGATTGAAATAGAGCAAAAATGAAAAAATGACACGGTAGCACGCGAGCTGATGAGCTGATGTGACGGTGTCAAGTGTCAACTCTTTGTGCTGCTCGCTTAAACTCTCGGGAGTCGTGCTCTTGCTTCAAACAGCGAGAAGGGGGCAGTAATTCCTACGAAAAAATGTAAAATACTTCAGTCGAAGTGTTGAAGGAGAAAGAGGTGTGCAACTGACGAAAAGTACCATGAACGTAGAACGCAAAGTGATGCGAAGGACGGCTTTTTTTGTTGTTTGCCATGGTAAAACCGAAAAATGACGACTTGCATACGACACTACCGGTATCCGGTAGAACGCTGATTTTTGGTACTTACGCCTGCGTCCAAACATTCAAAATTGGAGCACGCAGACGCAAATCTTGGCAAATTTTTCCCTCATATTATTTTTTTGTCGCTCAACATCGATTCTGGATTAGGGCTAGGGTTAGGGTTAGGGTAGGGTTAGGGTTAGGGTTAGGGTTAGGGTTAGGGTTAGGGTTAGGGTTAGGGTTAGGGTTAGGGTTAGGGTTAGGGTTAGGGTTAGGGTTAGGGTTAGGGTTAGGGTTAGGGTTAGGGTTAGGGTTAG
>JANPDC010000123.1:0-11461 GCA_031431275.1 Bacteroidota bacterium | reverse complement strand
ATGTATAACGGAAATGAAAGTTCGGGGTTTGCCACCCCAAATAACGATTTCAAAGTCACTCAAACCAGAACAGGAATCAAAATCGTCATGAACGATGCTTCAAAAAGTTTACTCGCCGAAGACCCAAGCGGAAACTCGGTGTTATTGGACGGTAAAGGAAACATAGATATTACTGCGCCGAATGACATTAGCATTAGCGCAGGAGGAAGTATCAACATGACAGCAGGACAAAACATAAATTCAAGTGCTACATTAAATATATCAGAAACTGCTGGGGTTGATAAATCAACAAGTGTCGGAATGTTGCATAATATGTTTGTAGGAGGAAATAGTTTTTTCAACGTACAAGGTAGCCATGATGAAACTATTATGGGAGACAAAAAAACGCACACTGAAAAGGATATGACTATTAGCAACAAGGAAGGTCTGACCTATAATACCGAGGGTGAAATTGCTAAGAATTCCAAAAAAAGTATTGGTGTGAATAGTGCTGAAAAATCTAAACTTTTTTAATTATGTCATACAGATCATACGTTGGTGGAAAAATAATTGTAACTGTTGGTGGGGATTTCAACACCTATTCTGAGGGGGATATAACTTTTAATGCTGCTAAAAAAATAACCTTTACAGGCGAAGAAAATGGTGTAATCTTTGGCGAACCAAAGGATGCGCCACAAAGAGAACAAAAAACGTTTAACCCAGAATTTATTGCATATGCAAGATATTGGCAAGACAAACCATTGTCTAGCAGTTACAATTTAGATTGGAAAAGAGATAAAGATGAAATGTTTCAACTAAATTCAAAAACAAAATCTGAAATGTTGGGTAGTTGCAAACAAGGTGAAGATCATTTTGAAAAAAACTATGAATCTGCAAAAATTTCTATTGATAATGAAGCCTATTCATCTCCTTTTTTAATGATGTTTCAAAATCATAAATTAGTAACGGGTAAAGAAGTTGTTTTAACTTTGCACATTATCTACAAAGAAATTAATAAAGTAAAAAATAAAAAAATATTTTTAGATTATGACGCTTCGCTATTAGAAGTAGGATTCACGAACGATGGCGAAACTATTTCTCAAAAAGAATATACATTTGATAAAAAATATTTCGACATCAATTTTACCTCAAATTCTGAATATGAAACATCTGTAGTAATTTTAGAAAACAGAATAATCCTGAATAATGTAATGGTTAAATGCAAACAAAAAATTGCACAAGACACACAAATAAAATTTTTAGACGAAAATAAAAAAGTAGTTGGGTCAATTATTGTCAAGGCAAATGATACAGCCATTTTCTCCAAAAGAAATTTTAATTACATAAAAATAATAAGGAAATCAACAAGAGAACGTGATTTAAAAATTATTAAACACAAAATTTTAAGTGCTGATTCATACGATAATGATGGTAAATTAATAACGTTTGATGATGAAAACAATTCATTAAAACATTTTACTCAACAGATTGTAAAAAATGGATTTAGTAAACTGTTAGTAAATTTCAAAAATGAATTTGTACTCGATGAACTAGAAATTGATGATGAATTCTTGATAAAAGAAAAAATAATTTCAGAAACAAATGTACTTGTTTCTGAAAAATATATGAAGTATGTTCAAGAAAAATATTTTAGTCAAAAAAAATATACTCAAGAACAAATTAACGCCAAAATGTTCTTTTTTATTAGCCCAATTAAAGAGATACCCAAAGAAGAAAATACCTATGCATTTGTTGTCTACGAAAAAGTAAAACAATTCTCTGCTATGGTTTACGTTTTTAGAGATGAATTTTTAATTCATGAAATAGGTCATGAAATGGGTTTGAATCACACTTTCGAAGGCAGTAAAAAAGGACTTGATGCACAAAAAGATTATTTGCAAAAAGTAAAACAAAATGTTTACTATCCAAAAACAGAATCAGATATTGCAAAATGGAAAATTGACTCAAAAAGTAGAAAACCCAATGGATATCCCTTTGATTTTGAAAGTGAAAAAATAACCAATAAAACAAAATGGGAAGAAGTTATCAAAGAAAAAGAGAATAAATTTGAAATAGAAAAAGTTAAACGTAATGCTGATATGTTGAATGCACAAGAAATTATTCGTTTTCTAGAAAAAGTAGACGAATACCATCAAATATATTTCAATAAAAGTGCAACAGATAACTTTATGGATTATGGCTCTAAATATGGGTTTTTCAATTATCAACACGAAATCATAAAAAAACTAAACGATGAATTCAAACATATTTAAAATTTTTTTTTGTATATTATTTATTGTAGCATCTTGTAGACCGAAAGTTTACATAAATGAAAAATATAATTTAGGTAATGTAAATGAACTTCAGCAAGAGCTAAGGAAATACTTTCATGAAAAGAAAACGGGAAAATATATTTATCCAAAATTGGGTGCTACCATAAACCTAAAAAAAGGCATGTACAATGGTGAAATGAGTATTATAATTGAAAAAGACACTTTATACTATTGTGTGTATCAAAACAATAAGCCTGTTAGAAAGTATATTAATGTAATTTATCAAGAAAAAGGTTCTATGTATTTAAGAGTTTTACCAGTTAAACCAAAAATTGATGTTGGTTATGGTAGAGGAATATTTAATATAGAACATCAAAAAGAGGGCTTTTGGAAAGATGATTTTGGTTCAGGAAATTATATAAAAGGATTGAAAAATGGAGATTGGATTGATTATTATTTTAATGATGTTGGTGCTATAACTACTAAAACAAAAACGGTATATAAAAATGATACTATTGTATCAAAAATAGTTTTAGAGGTAAGACCAACACATAAGAAAATAGATGGAATAATCCCAAACATTGATGCTGATTCAGGATTTTTTAATAAAAAAAATCAAAAAGATGGTTTTTGGGAGGAGGAGAATCGTCGATTTGGACATTACATAAATGGGGTTAAAGACGGAGAATGGATTGATTATGAAAAAGTAGGCGATACAATTATAACCACAAAAACAATTTATAAAAAAGGTGTAATTATATCGACTGTAGTTGATAAATACTAAATACAGTAATTCGTTTTTTAGAAAAAGTAGACGAATACCATCAAATATATTTCAATGAAAGTGCAACAGACAACTTTATGGATTATGGCTCTAAATATGGATTTTTCAATTATCAACACGAAATCATAAAAAAACTAAATGATGAATTCAAACATATATAAAATAATCTGCTGTTTTCTATTGGCTTTTCTTACTTCTTGCAAGCCTAAAGTTTATGTAAATGAAAAATATTCATATGATGATATTCGAAAACTTCAACGAGAACTCCCAAATTACTTTCGTGAAAAAAGGACTGGAAAATATATTTATACAAAATTAGGAACTACTATAAATCTAAAAAAAGGAATGTATAATGGTGAAATGAGTATTATAAGTAACAAAGACACCCTTTTTTATTGCGAGTATTTAAATAATAAACCTATTGGAAAATACATTCACAAAATGTCCTATGCAGGATTAGATAGATATTATAGAGAAATTCTGCCCTTAAAACCAAAAATTGATGTTGATTTTGGTGGAGGAATGTTTAATGCAGAACATCAAAAAGAAGGATTATGGTTTAACCATGAAGGCTCAGGAAGTTATATAAAAGGTTTGAAAAACGGGGAATGGGTAGATATTGAATATAGTGATACAAGTTCAATTATAACAAAAACTACAACAGTTTACAGAAATGACACAATTGTGTCAAAAGTAGTCTTAGATTTAACGCCACGTGAAAAAGAAATAGAAAAAACTATACCATACATCAATGAACAATTTGGATTATATAATGATAAAAACCAAAAAGAAGGTTACTGGGAGGAGGACAACCGCAGGAAAGGAAATTATGTAAAAGGTCTCAAAGATGGTGAGTGGATTGATTATGAAAAAGTTGGCGATACAATTATAACCACAAAAACAATATATAAAAAAGGTGTAATTATATCGACTGTAGTTGATAAATACTAAATACAGTAATTCGTTTTTTTGATTTTCCATCTTGTAAAGTTAATGGTAATTGGGCGAACTATTTTTGTCCTATCAAATGTAGCAACTCCAGTCTTAAATAAAGTTGATAATGACGCAAGAAAAATTAACTTTGACGTATGTTAAATTAATTTTAATACATTTGAAATCACTATTAAAATAAAGAAATGATTACAATTTCCATAATTGGTTCAGGAAACGTGGCGCAGCATTTGATTTCGGCTTTCGAGAAATCAAATGAAGTCAAATTGATTCAGGTTTTTTCAAGAGACAAAAACAAAGTCAGCCTTTTAATTGATTCTGAAAAAATTATCAATAACTATGAAGATTTACAAAAAGTAGATTTAATCATTATTGCCGTTTCTGATCAAGCCATTGAAGAGGTTTCGAGTAAAATTCCGTTTCAAAATCAATTAGTAGCCCACACCTCTGGCGCAGTTTCTTTGAATGATTTAGATTCTAGAAACCGTAAAAGTGTTTTTTATCCATTACAAACTTTTTCAAAAAACAAAGCAGTTAATTTCTTTGAAGTTCCGATTTGTTTGGAAGCTCAAAACCAATCAGATTTTGAAATTTTAGAAAAAATTGCACAAACCATATCACAGAAAACTTACAACATCAATTCACAGCAACGAAAATCGTTGCACGTTTCGGCGGTTTTTGTGTGTAATTTTGTGAATCATTTATATCAAATTGGCAACGAAATTTGCACTGAAAACAATGTTGATTTTGACATTCTAAAACCTTTGATTTTAGAAACTGCAAGCAAAATCAAAACGCTTTCGCCAAAAGAAGCACAAACAGGTCCTGCAAAACGACAAGATTCTCAAACAATCAATTCGCATTTGGCATTTTTATCAGATGAAAATCAAAAAGAAATTTATAAAATCCTAACAAAATCAATTATTGACCATGGCAAAAAGTTATAAAGAAATCATGAACCACATCACAACATTTATTTTTGATGTTGATGGTGTGCTCACAGACAGTTCGGTTCATGTTTCAGAAACTGGCGAAATGCTCCGAATTATGAACATTCGTGATGGTTTTGCCATGAAGGCCGCTTTAGAAAGTGGTTATAATGTAGGCATAATTTCAGGCGGAAACAATGCAGGAGTTAGAATTCGTCTGCAAAATCTCGGATTAAAAGACATTCATTTGGCTTCACCAGACAAAGTAGCGACTTACAACGAGTATTTAAAAAAATACAATCTAAAACCCGAAAACGTCTTGTATATGGGCGATGACATTCCGGATTATCATGTCATGCAACTCGTAGGTTTAGCCACTTGCCCCCAAGATGCTGTGCCAGAAATAAAAGAAATTTCTAACTATATTTCACATATTAATGGTGGTCGTGGCGCCGTTCGCGATGTTATCGAGCAAGTCATGAAAGTTCAAGGAAAATGGAATTTATATTATAACGGCAAACATGATTAGCATACTTAATTATGAGTTTAAACTTGTAGGTTGTGAGTTGTAGGTTATGAGTAAAAATAATCAATTTTTACAGTAATTCCAAAATCATATCTCATATCTTATAATATGTAAATAAAAAATTCACAACCTACACTCATAATTCAAAACTCATAACTTATAATTCATAACTTATAATTCATAATTTAAAAAATGAAATTCATAAAATTAATTCGAATTCAAAACCTCATAATGCTTGCTCTATTGCAATTTATTATTCGATTTGTATTCCTTGAAAATCAGAGTGTGAGTTTGACACTAAACAGTTGGCAATTTTATCTTTTGATACTTTCAACACTTTGTATTGCTGCTGGCGGCTACATTATTAACGATATTTTTGACCAAGAAACCGATGAAATTAACAATCCAGAAACAAGAATAGTGGGTGTTTCAATTTCAGAATCTTTCGCCTATAATTTGTATGTAGGCTTCACAATTGTTGGAGTTTGCATTGGTTTCTATCTATCGAATGTTATTGATAGACCAAGTTTTGCGACAGTTTTTATCGTTTTAGCATCACTTTTATATTTTTATGCCACAAGTCTCAAGCAAACTTTGTTGATTGGTAACATTATTGTTGCCTTTGTACTTTCGTTCAGCATCATAATTATTGCTTTGTTTGATATGTTTCCGTCTATTAATCCAGAAAACAAGCCTCAAATGGCCGTTTTATTCGGAATAATGTTAGATTATTCCGTTTTTGCATTTATGATTAATTTTCTTAGAGAAATAGTTAAAGATCTTGAAGATGAAATTGGTGACAACTCACAATCAATGAACACATTACCAATAGTTTTAGGAACAACCAAAACTTCTAAATTAGTTGCTTTTTTGTGTCTCATTCCAGTTGTTTTAGTCTGCAATTATGTTTACATTTATTTTTTTAAGAATAATTTATTGGTTTGTACTTTGTTCGGAATGTTTACAATTATTGCTCCTTTGATTTATTTTATGACTAAAATTTGGTTCGCCAAATCAAAACAAGATTTCAAACATTTGAGTTTAATTCTCAAAATAATTTTGTTTTTCGGAATCATTTCAATCGCACTAATTACTTACACAATCAAAAATCATGCTTAAAGAAAAACTCCAAAAATATCAAATAATTCTGGCTTCGGGATCACCAAGACGTCAACAATTTTTTAAAGATTTAGATTTAGATTTTGAAATCCGTTTAAAAGAAATCGAAGAAATTTATCCCAATAATCTCAAAGAAGAAGCCATTACAAATTATTTAGCAGAACTAAAATCATCAGCATTTGATGGTGAAATTGCAGAAAATGAAATTATAATCACAAGTGATACTTTAGTTTGGCTAAACAACAAAGCACTCGGAAAACCAAAAGACTATCAGGATGCATTTGATATTTTAAAATCCATTTCTAATGCAACCCATCAAGTTTTCACATCGGTTTGTTTTGCTACAAAAAACTCCAAAACAACAATTTTCGATGAAACAAAAGTCACTTTCAAAGATTTGAAAGATAGCGAAATTCATTATTATTTAGAAAACTACAAACCATTTGATAAAGCAGGTGCATACGGAATTCAAGAATGGATTGGTTTAATTGGAATCACAAAAATCGAAGGATCATATAGCAATGTTGTGGGTTTACCAACTGAGAAAGTGTATGATTTTCTGTTAAAATTATAAATTAAATATTCCTCAACTATTTTTGGCATTATTATTGGATATTCACAAACTATTAAATAAAAACATAAATTATTAATAGTTTAAATCTAAATAAAATGAAAAGAATACAATTTATTTTTCTGACAATTTTATTGCTACTTGCAATGAAAACAAATGCACAAATAGCTGTCAATATTAATTTAGGATCACGACCTGTGTATCATCCGCCACAACGCTATTATTATGACGACCATGTAGATTACTATTTTCTCCCAGAAATAGAAGCCTATTTTGATAACCGCGAAGGTGTTTTTATTTATTTCAGTACAAGAGGTTGGATTCGATCGGTAAATTTACCTCGGGAGTGTGGAAATTATGACATCAATCGTGGAGTTAAATTTGCGATAGATTACAGAGGAAATTGCCCTTATAATGAGTATAAAATTCACCGACAAAGATATTGTAAAAACGACAGATATGTATACAATGATGATCATGAAGATCACAATGAGTACAAACATTGCAAGAAAAAAAAGCATCACAAAAAAGAACACAGAGATCACGATGATGATTAATTTTCTGAAATAATAAACCTAGCACCTCAAGTTGAGGTGCTATTTTTTTTAGAATTTAATTAACATATTCAAAACACGAAAAAATTGTACATTTGATTTTTATAAAAAACTAAAATGCAAAAAACAATTCTATTTTTATTCCTAGTATTTATAGGCTTTTCAGCCAAAGCGCAACAACCCGAAAAACCAAATGCAGTTGCTATCTTTAATAAAATTCAAAAACTTAATTTTTTAGGATCAGTTTTATACATTGCTGCACATCCAGACGATGAAAATACCCGATTAATTTCGTATTTATCTAATGAAAAAAAAGCACGAACAGGTTATTTATCATTAACACGTGGCGATGGCGGGCAAAATCTTATTGGTCCTGAACTTCGGGAACTATTGGGTGATATTCGGACACAAGAACTCATCGAAGCCAGAAAAATTGATGGTGGAGAACAGTTTTTTTCTCGAGCAAATGATTTTGGATTTTCAAAAAACCCAGATGAAACATTGAATATTTGGGATAAAAATCAGGTTTTGAGCGATGTGGTATATAATATCAGACGTTTTCAACCCGATGTAATCATCAATAGATTCAGTCACCTCACACCAGGCACCACACACGGTCATCACACCTCGTCTGCTATGTTGAGTTTTGAGGCTTTCGACAAAGTAAATGATGTAAATTCGTTTCCAGAGCAATTACAAACAGTTCAAGTTTGGCAGCCAAAAAGATTATTTTTTAATACTACTTGGTGGTTTTATGGTTCAAAAGAAAAATTCGACGCTGCTGATAAATCTAATTTAATGACCTTGAAAACAGGCGTTTTTTATCAATCTGTTGGAAAATCAAATCAAGAAATTGCCGCTTTGAGCCGAAGCAGACATCAATCGCAAGGCTTTGGATCGACTGGAACTCGTGGTGAAGAAACAGAATATTTAGATTTCTTGAAAGGCGATAATCCAAAAGACAAATCCAACATTTTCGAAGGGATTGATACTACTTGGAATCGAGTGAAAAACGGAAATGAAATTGGAATACTTCTTTCGAATATAGAGAAAAATTTTGATTTTAAAAATCCTTCTGCTTCAATTCCAGAATTGATAAAAGCCTATGTTTTGATTTCTAAATTAGAAGATGAGCATTGGAAAAACATCAAAATCGAAGAAATCAAAAAAATTATTGTGGCTTGCACAGGCTTATATCTTGAAGCAGTTGCCGAAAATCAAGAAGCAACTCCAGGAAGTTTATTGAAATTGAAACTCGAGGTAATTAACCGAAGCGATATTAAAATGAAATGGGAATCCTATGACAGTTTTCCGAGTTCACCGATTTCGTTTATTTCATTTGACTTGGATAATAATAAAAATAATTCCAAAAAAATTGAACTCAATTTAACTCAAAACCTTGATTATTCATCGCCATATTGGTTAAAAGAACAAGGAACTGTTGGAATGTATCAAGTTAATAATCAAAAAAATATTGGAATTCCTGATGTTATTCGTGAAGTAAAAATTACTTTTATGATTGAAATTAATGGCGTTGTAATTCCTTTTGATCGTTTTGTAGTTTATAAAACCAACGACGATGTAAAAGGCGAAGTTTATCAACCTCTAGATATTGTTCCTGACGTAACCTCGTCCTTCAAAGAAAAAGTATATATTTTCAATAACGATAAACCAAAAACCATTGCAGTAAAAATAAAATCCGGAAAAGACAATGTACAAGGTAAACTGCATCTAGAAATTCCAGATTCTTGGAAAGTCACGCCAAAAGAAAATTCCTTTTCCATAGCAAAAAAAGGCGAAGAGCAATTGGTACTTTTCACTGTTTCACCACCAAAAGAGGCAAGTGAAATTTCAATAAAAAGTAGTATTGAAGTTGAAGGAAAAACATTCGATAAAAATCAAATCGACATTAATTATTCTCATATTTACAAGCAAATTGTATTGCAAAAAGCAGAAACCAAAGCCTTGAAACTCGACATCAAAATAAAGAACGAAAGAATCGCATACATAATGGGTGCTGGTGACGAAGTTCCGAAGTGTTTGACACAAATGGGTTATGAGGTTACGATTTTGAAACCCGAAGAAATTTCTACAGAAAGAATGTTGAGTTTTGATGTGGCTATTACCGGAATTCGGGCTTATAATGTAGTATCGATTCTCGAATATAAACAAAACATATTGTTAGACTTTGTCAAAAACGGAAAAACCATGATCGTTCAATACAATACTTTAGATGATTTGGTCTCTAAAAACATGGCGCCATTTCCATTAAAAATTTCTAATGATCGGGTTACAGAAGAAAATGCAGAGGTTCGATTTTTGGCTCCAGAAAATCCAGTTTTGAATTTCCCAAACAAAATCACTACAAAAGATTTCGAAAACTGGACACAAGAACAAGGATTGTATTATCCAAGAGAGTTCGATAACAACTTCACTCCTATTCTATCCTCAAATGACAAAGGTGAAACACCAAAAAATGGAGCCTTGTTAGTCGCAAAATACGGAAAAGGAAATTACATTTATACAGGTTTGAGTTTCTTTAGAGAATTGCCAACAGGTGTTGCTGGAGCCTATCGATTGATAGCAAATTTAATTTCAATAAAACAATAATGGTACGAAAAAAACAATATAATTGGAACAACAGTTACACCATTTTATTGATTGCAAACGCGATTTATATCATCATTTTTTATTTATTAGTACAATTATTTTCATAAAAACATGCAACAACTTGACTGGGTAATCTTAACGGCAACACTACTTTTTATTGTTTTCTATGGCGTATACAAAACCAAAGGAAGCAAAAATGTGGAGGAATACATTCTGGGCAACAAAGAAACTCCTTGGTGGACGGTTGGGCTTTCGGTTATGGCAACTCAAGCCAGTGCGATTACTTTTCTATCCACTCCAGGTCAAGCCTATCACGACGGAATGGGATTTGTGCAATTCTATTTTGGATTACCAATTGCCATGGTGGTGATTTCTGTAACTTTTATACCCATATACAGCAGACTAAAAGTTTTTACAGCATATGAATATCTTGAGCAACGTTTTGATTTAAAAACAAGATCATTAGCCGCAATTTTATTTTTGGTTCAACGTGGTCTAGGAACTGGTTTAACAATTTATGCTCCTTCCATAATACTCTCGACTTTGCTGGGTTGGAATCTTACTTTTTTGAATGTCGGTATTGGAATATTAGTAATTATTTATACTTTTTCTGGTGGAACAAAAGCCGTAAACGTAACCCAAAAACAACAAATTTTTGTGATTATGTCTGGAATGTTCATCACCTTTTTTTGGATTTTACATTTGCTTCCAAATGACATGACCTTTTCTAATGCCATGCACATCGCTGGAGCCAATGACAAAATGAATATTCTGGATTTTTCGTTTGATCCAAAAACACAATACACATTTTGGAGCGGAATCACAGGGGGATTTTTCTTGATGTTATCCTATTTTGGAACCGATCAATCGCAAGTGGGTCGTTACCTTTCGGGTAAATCCATCAAAGAAAGCCAAATGGGATTGATAATGAATGGATTTCTAAAAGTACCTATGCAGTTCTTCATTTTATTAACTGGAGTTATGGTTTTTGTTTTTTTTCAATTTCATCCAGTTCCTTTAAATTTTAATCCAATTAATAAAACAAAAGTCGAAGAATCAAAATATGCCAAAGAATATCATGTTTTAGAAAAAAAACTCTTAGAACTTTCGGATGAAAAAAAAGAATATAATTTACTATACATTGACCATTTGAATCAAAATTACG
>JANPDC010000122.1:0-11262 GCA_031431275.1 Bacteroidota bacterium | reverse complement strand
TTTCCGTCATAAAGCATCACGCCAGCACTATCGTAACCTCTGTATTCTAGACGTTTTAGTCCTTTTAATATAATTGGGTATGCTTCTCTATGACCTATATATCCAACAATTCCACACATAAGCTTTTATTAATTAGGTTTTGTATAATAAATTTCAAATTTTACTCTGTCATTATAATTTGCATCACCAGCAGTATAGTCTGAACCATAAAAAACGGTTCCTAAACGATTCGTTATAGACGCTACTGGAATTTTGCTTATTGTTTTTCCAACATCTGTTGTGCTTGAAGCAGGAGTTTCAGTAATTAAATCTCTAGATGTTATTACAGCGATATTTTCTGTAACTATAACACCAAGACGAACGTTTTTTGCTCCCTTTTTTATAATATTGTTAACATGCTCGGTAATTCTAACTTTATACGTGTCTTTTCCTCCAGTTACAAGTTCTAACAATCCGCCATGAATATATTTATTTAACAAGGCATCGGTAGAGTTTGTAGAAGTATCAAAATAATAATCTAAAATGGGAGTATTATCATCTGCATTAAAAATATAAATACGTTGGGCTTTTTTGTAATCGCTGGTTATTGATGTATTGTCTACAGTAAAAGTTAAACTGGCTTCGTTGATGAGCAATTGTTGGGCTTTTAAGTTATTGATTTCTGTAGGAGTAAATAATTCTAAAAAAGTTACAGCTCCTTCACCACCTTTAAGATATAATTTTTTATCCCCAATAGTGTTTGTAATTAAATGATTGGAGGTGTTTGGCGATGAAACCCCAGTAGTAAATGTTGGATCATACGTATTTGTTAATAAACTTACAGTATTTCCTGTCATGTTCATGGTTATGGTAGCAGATTCTCTTACCGGATTTGGTATTGCAGCCGTAGGAATATCATTTTGTTTATAATAAATTGTAACATCTCCTTTTGCAAAATCTAAAATTAAAGAGGTTCCTTTATTTGCCATTATTTGGTTTGCCTTAAAGTATAAACCTCTGTAATAATTTTTGAAAGCACTGGTAGTTTCAAAATTAAATTTTGTGGCAGGATTTACTATGGCATCAATTATTGTGGTTTTAAATTCGTTGTTGTCTAAATGAAGCCTCATTCTTGGCGCACTTTTTGTAGGTGTACTCACATTATTAACAATTTCATTTCCTACAAAACCTTTCGGGCTAGGAACAAAAGCAGTGTTTTCATTAACTTGTCCAGGAAGGTAAATATTTTTATTATTTAACAGGACACCTATTTTATTTGTATCAAAAAGTGCACTTTCGTTTGAATAATGTTTTTGTATTTGAGAAGTAACTGGGTCTGTATCTCTTAAAAAATAACCGTTTCTGTAAACTTTTAAATCAATTGGATCGTAAGTGTTTGCATTTATATTTGTGGTGTATATTCCGTTTAAGTCGTAAGTTGCTGGATCAACAGAATTTGTTCTAGTGCTAATGTAAGGCACCGTTAAAATCACGCTATCAATTACTGGTGAGGCCTTTACAATAGGATTATTGCTTGCAAGTGTTAATGCTGTTACAAAATCGTAATTTGTTTTTCCTAATACATCATTTAGATTGTCTAAAACGCCAATTTGTTGTAGCGTTAAATTTTGAGACTCTACAGCCGGAATTTTTTGGTTATAGGCTTTTACAAAAAATTGTTCTGGTTTAGTGGTAAAATTTTCGTTTCCTATAACATCTGAACCAATGGTGTTAAAATCTTTATCACAAGATGCAAAAGATATAACGAGTAAAAATAAAGCTATTTTTCTTAAAAAAAGGGTATTCATCATGAACCTAATATTTGATTTTTGTAAAATTCTGGATACACTTCCGAGAATGTATCTTTGTCGGCGAAAGGTAAAAAAGGTTTTTTTGAAGCTTCTATAAATTTTGTTAAAGTTGAAGAAATACCTTCGGAAGCAATAACAACACCATCCGAATGGTTTATAGATGCCATCATGATGTTTTCGAAAGTAGGATTGTCAAGTTCACTAATTGCGCTTTGCGGCACGCCATCAAACTGGACTTTTTTGCCCATTTCAGAATCTAAACTCCCATCGAAAGACTGGTTAAATACTGATGTTACAATTTTTG
Source organism: Bacteroidota bacterium (assembly GCA_031431275.1). Taxonomy (GTDB): domain Bacteria; phylum Bacteroidota; class Bacteroidia; order Flavobacteriales; family Flavobacteriaceae; genus Flavobacterium. The sequence continues at coordinate 9,168 of JANPDC010000122.1, read as the reverse complement.
TATCTGCAAACAAAGCTTCGTCTTTATAAAAATGCTTCATATATATAGGTAGCATTGCGGCCATCCAACCTTGCACATGAATGATATCTGGAACCCAATTGAGTTTTTTTACAGTTTCTACAACTCCTTTAGCAAAAAAAATGGCACGTTCATCATTATCTGGGAACAAAACGCCGTCTTCATCTGTGAAAGTTGCTTTTCTTTTGAAATATTCATCATTATCTATAAAATAAACTTGAATACGTTCTCTAGGAATGGATGCAACTTTGATAATCAAAGGCATATCCATGTCGTTTACAACTAAATTCATTCCTGACAATCGAATTACTTCGTGCAATTGATGCCTTCTTTCATTAATATTTCCGTATCGTGGCATAAAAATCCTAATTTGTCCTCCTTGGTCATTGACCATTTTTGGCACATCATAAGACATTAGTGAAACCTCGTTTTCTGCTAGGTAAGGAACCACTTCCGATGATACATACAATATCCTCTTATCTTCCATAATTGAATTTACATTTGTTGGGTGTCAATAAAAAACATGCAAAAGTACAAAAATTTATGTAATTATTTTTGAAAATAGTATGTTTGTATCGGATTATAAAAAAGCAACATGCTCATTTTCGATAAAAAACAAGACTTAACTACACATTTAAAGTCAATTTCAGGTTCAAAAACCACCATTGGCTTTGTACCAACAATGGGTTCATTGCATGCTGGACACTTGTCTTTGATGGAGCAATCATTGAAAAACAACACAATTACTGTGATGTCAATTTTTGTAAACCCAACACAATTCAATAATCCTGAAGATTTAGCAAAATATCCAAGAACTTTAGAAAGTGATGTCGAAAAAATCAAAACTATTTCCGACGAAATAATCGTTTTTGCACCTCCTGTTGAAGACATGTATGAAGGCGAAACTATTTCTAAAAATTTCGATTTTGATGGACTAGAGCATCAAATGGAAGGAAAATTTCGACCTGGTCATTTTAACGGTGTAGGAACCATAGTAAAATTACTTTTCGAAATTGTACAGCCCACAAATGCCTATTTTGGCGAAAAAGATTTTCAGCAATTGCAAATTGTTCGCAAAATGGCCGAAAAATCTAATTTGAAAGTAAACGTAGTCTGTTGCCCAATTTTTCGGGAACCAAACGGACTTGCAATGAGTTCTAGAAACGAACGCCTTTCGGCAGATGAGCGAGCTAATGCATCTATTATTTATAAAACAATGTTAGAAGCAAAACGAATTTTTGGCACGAAATCTGCAAAAGAAGTTTCGGGATTTGTAGAAAAAGTATTTAAAAACAATGTAGATTTCAAACTTGAATATTTTGAAATTGCAGATGAAGAAACACTTTTAACCTGTGTTCATAAAACCGAAAATCATAAATACAGAGCTTTTATTGCTGTTTTTGTTAATTCTATCAGATTGATTGATACAATTTCACTCTAAATAAAAAAAATAATTTACCTTTGTGCTATGCAAATACAAGTCGTAAAATCAAAAATTCATCGTGTCAAAGTCACTGGCGCTGACCTCAACTATATAGGAAGTATAACCATTGACGAAGCCTTGATGGAAGCCGCAAATCTTTTAGAAGGCGAAAAAGTGGCGATCGTAAACATCAATAATGGCGAACGTTTAGAAACGTATGTTATTAAAGGAAATAGAAATTCGGGTAATATTACACTAAATGGACCAGCAGCCAGAAAAGTTCAAAAAGGAGATATCATTATCATCATTTCCTATGGAATTATAGATTTCGAAGAGGCAAAAACATTCAAGCCAAGTCTTGTTTTTCCAAATGAAAACGATAATTCTTTAACATAGATTTTGAAGAAAATTGTTTACAAGTGGGTTTCAATTTTACTTCCAATTTTTTTGGGAATTTTTCTCACCTTGTACTCTTACAATCAATTTACTGAAGCGCAAATTCTTGAGATAAAAAGTTATTTCAAAAACGCTAATTACACAATTGTTTTTTTTGCAATTATATTGGCATTTATTGGCAATGCAGTTCGAGCCTATAGATGGAAATTCATGATAGAACATTTGGGATATCATTCTTCGTTTGCAAATAATTTCATGGCAGTAAATATTGGGTATTTATTGAATCTTGCTATTCCAAAGTCTGGTGAAATTTCTAGAGCATTAACATTGAAAAAGTATAATAACATTCCTTTCGATAAAAGTTTCGGAACCATTGTTGCGGAAAGAATTATTGATTTGATAGTATTGCTTTTTATCATGTTGCTTGCAATAATATTACAATTTAATGTTGTAAAAACATTTATTTTAGACAAAATTCCAGTAAAAAGTTTACTACTCTTCTCAGGAATTGGTTTGTTTTGTTTCATATTCTTTATTTTGTTTTATAAATATTCGAAATTAAAAATAGTGTTACTTTTCAAAGAAAAAATAGCAGGATTAAAAGAGGGTGTTTTAAGTATTTTTCACATGAAAACAAAATGGAAGTATTTTTTCTACACTTTCGTAATTTGGGGTTCCTATCTAGTGATGTTTTATGTAGCAATTTTTGTGATTCCAGAAACAAATCATTTATCAGTTGGAGCAGTAATAACTGCATTTGTGGTCGGCAGTATTGCAGTTGCTTTTACAAACAGTGGTTTCGGATCCTATCCGTTTTTAGTTTCAAAAGTTTTAGTTTTATATGCTGTTAATGAAACTGCAGGAAATGCTTTTGGATGGATTATTTGGACTTCACAAATGTTTTTAGTATTATTTCTCGGATTAATTTCTTTTTTATTACTTCCAGTTTTTAACAAAGCAAAATAAGTTATATATTGCTCATTTATTTCTTTTAATTATTTTTTAATACTCAAAACCATGAAAAAAATTGTATTCTTTTTATTGTGTTCAATTTCTGTTTTTTCTCAAAAAACCATAGAAGATTTTAAATCCGAAAAACTAGAAGAATCTAGAGAGATTGGAATTGGGTTACCCCAAAATTATGCTAAAAACTTAGATAAAAAATACCCACTTTTACTACTTTTAGATGGAGATTATCTTTTTGATCCGTTTTATGGAACATTGACCTATGGTGCCTATTGGGAAGATTTACCAGAAACAATAGTTGTGGGGATTGGACAAAATAAAAAAAATGAACGCGAAGCAGATTGTGGATCCTTCAATGAAGATGGTTTTCCAAATGAAAAAACAGCCAAGTTCTTCGATTTTATTACAATGGAATTAATGCCCTATTTAGAGAAAAAACTCCGAATAGGAAATTTAAAAATCATCGCAGGTCATGACATGACCGCTGGTTTTGCCAATTTATTTTTGTATAAAGAAATACCAACATTCAATGGATATATTTCGTTGAGTCCTGAACTACCAGCACACATGGAAGTGCAAGTTCCAGAGAGTTTCGGAAAACAGAAAAAACCACTCTTTTACTATCTTGCAACCGCAGATGGTGATGTAAAAGAAATGAAAGATGGTATTGACATGTTAAATACAAATATCAATTTAATAAAAAACCCTGCAGTTAATTATAAATTCGAGGAACTCAAAGATGCCTCTCATTATTCTTTAGTTTCTTATGCCGTTCCAAATTCTTTGTATCATATTTTTGGTGCTTTTAAACCCATTACTCATAAAGAATATGAGGAAAAAATAGTTACAATGAAAGAAGGTTATGCCGATTATTTAATAAATAAATATGATATTATAAACAATACATTAGGACTGAAAATGAAAATTCGATTCAGTGATTTCAAAGCAATTGAAGCCGCTATCATCGAAAACAATGACTTTAATGAACTTGATAAATTGGCTCAACTTGGTAATAAAAATTATCCAAAATCAATGCTAGGAGATTATTTCTTGGCAAAAATGTTTGAGAAAAAAGCAGATTACAAACAAGCAGCAAAATACTATCAAAGTGCCTTTGTTTTTCAACCAATAGGTGATTTAACAAAAGATGGGATGATGGAAAAAGTAAACGAAATGAAAGCCTTTTTACCTGCAAAACCCAAGAAAGGTCAAAAAATAGAAGAATTACCAGTTGTTGAAACCCCTGTAGAACAAGTTCCAACAACAACTGAAGTTCCAACTCCAATTGATTCTGTTGCGCCAACTGAGACTCCTGCGCCAACTGAGACTCCAGCGCCAACAGAAGCCCCTGTAAAAACCAAAAAGTCCAAGAAAAAAAAATAAAATGGCAAAAGTAAAAACAACTTTTTTTTGCCAGAATTGTGGTGCACAATATGCTCGTTGGCAAGGACAATGCAATTCTTGCAAAGAATGGAACACCATTGCCGAAGAAATTGTTCAAAAAGAGGAAAAAGTAGCATGGAAAAGTGAAACAACATCGCTTTCAAAAACATCTAAGCCACTAAAAATTGCCGAAATTGATTCTTCGTTAGAAGTTAGAATGGATACCTGCGATGGCGAACTCAATAGAGTTCTTGGTGGCGGACTAGTTCCGGGCTCATTAATACTTTTAGGAGGAGAACCCGGCATTGGTAAAAGTACACTTTTACTTCAGATTTCTCTAAAATTGCCCTACAAAACCCTTTATGTTTCTGGTGAAGAAAGCCAAAAGCAAATCAAAATGCGAGCCGAAAGAATTACTCCAAACGGAGATAATTGTTATATCCTAACCGAAACCAAAACTCAAAATATTTTTAAACAAATAGAATCGATTGAGCCAGAAATTGTAATCATCGATTCCATTCAAACACTTCATACAGATTATATTGAATCTTCCCCAGGAAGTATTTCTCAAATTCGAGAGTGCACCGCAGAACTCATTAAATTTGCAAAAGAAACCAACGTTCCAGTAATTCTAATTGGACACATTACAAAAGACGGAAGCATTGCAGGACCAAAAATTTTGGAACACATGGTAGATACTGTTTTGCAATTCGAAGGAGATAGAAACCATGTTTACAGAATTTTACGATCATTAAAAAACAGATTCGGATCAACAGCAGAACTTGGAATTTACGAAATGTTAGGTTCAGGTTTGCGAGAAGTTTCGAATCCATCAGAAATATTAATTTCACACAAAAACGAAGAACTTTCGGGAACCGCAATTGCATCCACACTCGAAGGTATGCGACCGTTAATGATTGAAATTCAGGCATTAGTTTCCACAGCAGTATACGGAACTCCACAACGAAGCACCACAGGTTACAACGCAAAAAGATTAAACATGATTTTGGCAGTGTTAGAAAAACGAGCAGGATTTCGATTAGGAACAAAAGATGTTTTCTTGAACATCACTGGCGGAATTTCTATCGACGATCCAGCAATAGATTTGGCAGTTGTAGCCGCCATTTTATCATCAAACGAAGATATTGCCATAAACAAAGATTTTTGTTTTGCTGGCGAAGTAGGACTTTCTGGAGAAATTCGTCCTGTAAACCGAGTAGATCAACGAATTCAAGAAGCAGAAAAATTAGGTTTTTCAACTATTTATGTATCTAAATACAATAAAATTTCATTAAAAAATACAGGAATAAAAATTCAATTAGTTGCAAAAATCGAGGATATAGCAAGTGAATTGTTTGGGTAAATTTGTTATCTTTGAATCTTAAAATCATTAATTATGAATTTACAACTCGAAAAAATGGAATTAATAGAACTAATTATTAATACAAAAAAGGATTCTATTATAAAAAAATTAAGAAAGGTTATTGAAAAAGATAACAATTTGAATATAAGTCCAGAAGAATATAAAATAATAGACGATAGAAGAGAAAATCATTTAAACGAAACCTCAAAATCATATTCTTGGCTGCAAGTTAAAGAAAACATCCAATTAGCGAGAAAATGATTTATAAACTTATTATTAAAGATGAAGCAAATCTAGAAATAATAGAGTCTTATTTATATTACGAATCAAAATATTTAGGGTTAGGTGATCGATTTGAAAATCAATTAGAAGAATATTTTGATAGAATTTCAAAATTTCCTTTTCATTATGAAATGAAAAGAAAACCATACAGGGAAGCATTTATAAAAAATTTCCATTTCTTATAATTTACGAAGTATTAGAAAATATAGTTGTGGTATATTCTGTTTTTAACACAAACAGAAATCCTTTAAAAAAACCATAACAAAATGGACACCTTTCAGAATCATCTTCAAATCATTCAAAACTTTCATGAACTTGGCGAAACCATTCAAGCAGCGGAATTTCTTGTGAAAGAATACGAACTAGAACATTCAAATTTTAAAGGTTTTGAATTACGAGAAAAAGCAAAACCAAATTTTATTTTAATGACCACAGAAGGCATTTATGGAGAAAAACAAATCATTCGAATACCAGAAAACACATTTGAATTTGATCTACCAGCAATGATTACACTCTTGGCACACGAAATGGTTCATGTAAGACAAAGACAAGTTGGTTTTTTTGTAAAAGACAGAAACGAACGAGAATGGCAAGCCTACTACGAAATGATTTTTCATAAAATCTACCCAAAAACACCCGACGTTTCGAATTATTACAAGAAATTTTTTGCCACCAAAGCCATTGAATATTACACTCGAATGGGCGAAAATTCTGAACTTCAAAAAAAGTACGAAAATCAAAAAAAAGAGATAGATTTGTTGCTAAAGAATTTAACCTAATTTTTACTTTGAAACCAAACCACAAAAAAATATACAAGACCATTTTGAAAATTTTTCTAGGATTATTTTCAATCACAATAATTCTAGTTTTTGTAGCCTATTTCTATCGTGATACAATTTTAAAAACAGTATTATCAAAAGTTGAAAATAAATTTCGAGTAGATTACAACTGTACTTTTTCAGTAAAAGAGGCTAAGTTCGATGGTTTATCAGGCGTTTCGCTCTCACAAATCTCCTTGATACCACAAAACAAAGACACCCTTTTGTATGTAGAAAAAATCAAAACAAAATTTAGTTTCATGCAACTCGTCACAGGTGATTTACAATTGAACGAGTTAGATTTCAAAAATGGATTTGTACAACTCATCAAAAACCAAAACGGCAGAAACTTCGATGCTTTCATAAAATCAAAACCAAAAGATTCAACCGAAACAACTATCGAAAAAAGAAATTACGCAGAATTTGCATACAGCATAATCAACAAATCGTTAAATCTTTTCCCAGAAAAAATTAGCCTTGAAAATTTATCTTTTCGATTAGACGATTTAGGCAAAAAAGTAACTCTAAAAGCACATAAACTAACACTAAAAAATCATCAACTACAAACCCTTGTAAACGTAGAAACAAATACTTTTTCACAAAACTGGAAAATAGAAGGCTTCGCAAACCCAAGAGAGAAAAAAGTTGATTTACAAATCAAAAATAATGATACAACACAAATTCGAGTTCCGTTTTTAGATCAAAAATACAACCTGATTTCAAGTTTTGACAACCTTCATTTTAAAATAAACAAAGTCGAAATGGATGGTGATGAGTTGCATTTCGACGGATACTCATCAGTAGAAAATCTGACACTAAATCACCCAAAAATTGCAAAACAAAATGTAGTATTCAAAAATTCAAGCTTCGATTTCAAATTCTTGTTTGGTTCAGACTTCGTAGCCATCGATACAAGTTCCATAGTAAAATTAAATCAAATAAAAATGCAGCCCTATGTAGAGTATAATACCCAGAGCGATGTCATCTACACACTTCGAGCCAATATCAAAAAAATGAAAGCCCAAGATTTCATAAACTCATTACCAACAGGACTTTTTTCTCATTTCGAAGGCATGCAAGCCACAGGTGAATTTGATTACAAGCTCAATTTTCAATTCAACAAAAACAAACCATGGAAACTAATTTTTGACAGCAAACTAAACAAAAAAAATGTCTTAATCACCAAATATGGCGAAGCCAATCTAAGCAAGTTAAACACCGAATTCGAGTACAGTGCCATCGACAATGGAAAACAACAGCGACCCATTTTAGTAGGAAAGACAAATCTAAACTATTTTTTATTGGCAGAAATTTCGCCCTACCTGCAAAAATGTGTACTCACAAGCGAAGACCCATCCTTCATGACACATCGCGGATTCGTGACAGAAGCCTTCAGACAATCCATAATCAAAAACATACGCACAAACAAATTTTCACGAGGCGCAAGCACCATAAGCATGCAATTGATAAAAAATGTTTTTTTGACCCGTGAAAAAACAATGTCACGAAAATTAGAAGAAATTTTACTAGTCTACATCCTCGAAAACAATCGAATTGCAACCAAAGAGCGCATGCTAGAAGTCTATTTCAACATCATTGAATGGGGACCAGACGTATATGGAATAGGCGAAGCAGCAGAATTCTATTTCAATAAAACACCCATAGAACTAACACTCAAAGAATGTTTATATTTAGCATCCATAATCCCAAGTCCCAAAAAATTCATGTACTTGTTTGACGAACAAGGAAACATAAAAGAAAAAGCAAACAAACAACAAGAATTCATAAAGAAAATAATGCTCAAGCGCGCCCTGTTGCTCGACACCGACACCATTGGACAGTCAGTTCCAGTCAAAATTTCAGGACTAGCAAGAGGACTATTAAACATAAAACTACAAGACTCCATACCCATAGACTCCATTCAAATTCTCGATTTAAACATCAACTAACGGCACTATTAAAACGCACAACAAATCGTCCTCCAAAGTAAAAACTACATTTTTTTAGCATTGTAAACAGCCCAAAATAAAAAATTAATTTTTTTGGGCGTGACCCCACTTTCGTAAAAACTACAGTGTCGTCGTGCTGTACGTTCCCGCTTTTTGTTGTCCCGCAAAAAAGCGGAACAACAAAAGAGCTCCACTACCATCCCTTACGCAAAAGCCACTTTTTATATTCAACCATAAAATAAATTTCAACAACACAAAAACCATCTGCCCAACCACCCAAGTTCAAAATCATTATGAAAAATAATTTTTTCAAAAAATAAAAGAAAATACATTTTTAGTCCACAATCATTTCCATAAACAGCAATAAAAAACCTTAACACAAAAATACTTTACAAAAAACAGCAAGTTCAGACATAAAAAATACATATTATTTTATTTTAATTCCACAATTTTTTGTTTATATTTACATTCTAAAATATTAGAAATCAATAAATTTAACTAAATAAAACTATACACAATGGCATTAAGTACCAAAACCACCATCGTAATCGATGGCGAAACCATGACCCG
>JANPDC010000121.1:0-45284 GCA_031431275.1 Bacteroidota bacterium | reverse complement strand
AACCAATTAAAACCAATCGTGTGTGATGTAAAAAATTTTCATGCTTTTAACAAACATTAATCAAGTTTAGATTTATTTTTTAGATAATTGATTAATTGTTTGTTAAATAAAAAAGGCTCCCGATTTCTCGAGAGCCAATTAAAAAAAAACTACTACATTTTTACTTTTTAATGATTTTGCTTGTGGCGACTCCTTGGCTTGAAGAAACTTTAAACAAATACATTCCTGAGGTTAATTTTTCAATATTTACATTATTTGACGTGTTGTTTAATTTTTGAGTAACCAAAACACGACCGTTTATATCTGAAACTTCTACACTCGCGTTTTCTAAATCTTGAAAGTCAATATTTATGTTGCTTGTAGCAGGATTTGGATAGATTTTTAAGGTTGAACTTACATCAAAACTAGAAGTTCCTAATGTTGTACAAGTTGTACCTGTAACTATTGGCGAACCAGATGCCCAGTTTGAAGTTGCTCCTGTTAATGCAAAATTAGTTAATGTACCGTTTGCTCCACCCGAACCAGAATTTGTTAAAGTTGTAACTCCTGCGTTGCTCACATTATTAAACCCTTGATTGAATTTGTAATACGCCACTAATTGAGATTGTGCTTGTGCTTCACAATTTCTAGTATTCATAATATCAGATGCAGTTAACGCATAATTCCAAACACGAACTTCGTCGATACTTCCTTGAAAAAATTCACCTTGAACGGTTTGATTTCCTATACTAAATGAAGTACCAGTAGTATTAAATGTTCTTGCTTGTGTTGTACCAACTTGTGCACCATCTACATATACTTTTAAACTAGTACCATCAAATGTAGCAGCTACATGATGCCAAACATTATCGTTGATAGTAACATTAGTGTTGTAATCGTTGCCTTGACCTACAAAATTTAATTTACCACCAGTTTGATACAAACCAAACCTGTTGTTTGTTGTATTATTACCATAAGACAAAATACAACCACCAGCATTATTTTGTGAAGTTTTAACCCAAGCAGAAATAGTTCTTGCTGTATTTACTGATGGAAAACCAGTTGCTGAAGATGAAACATTATCGTCAACCCCATCAAAGTTTAAGTGAGTGGCTTTTGCATTTACAGTAACCACAATTTCTGTTCTTACACTTTCGCAACCATTGGCATTGGTACTCGCAACCCAATATGATGTGTTGCCTGCTGTTGCCGTACTAGGCGTAGGTGCAGTTGCAGTACCTGTACCACCAGTTGCAGTAGTATACCATAACAAACCTGTACCGCCAGTTGTTGCTGTTAAAGCGGTTGCTGTTGCACCTTGATTGTAAGTAACTGGTGTTGTTACTGTAGCTGCGTTTGGAATCATTGAACCAGTAGTTACTGGCGAACCTGCCAACCAATTTGAAGTTGTGCCTGTTAAAGCAAAATTTGTTAAGGTTCCAGTGATACCACCAGATACTGAATTTGTTAATGAAGTAACTGTTGGGTTAGCCGCTGAACCAATTCCTTGATTAAACTTATAATAAGCCACCAATCCTGTTTCAGTACCTTGCAATTCGCAATTTTTTCTTCTTGCAATATCATCCGCAGAGAGTGAAGTGTTCCAAATTCGAACTTCATCTATGCTACCAGTAAATTCCTCTGGATTGGCTAAAAATTCATTATTCCCAATAATTACTTTATTTGCTGTTGTAGCGAAACTACTATCATTTACACCAGTAGTTGTTGCTACTAAGACGCCATCAACATAAATTTTTAAATCAGAACCATTCCAAACACCAGCAATATGCTGCCAAGTATTAAGTACTACTGAATTATTTGCTGAAACATTTTTAAACCCACCTGTTCCTTGTATCCAAAAAGTATAGTCACTACCATCTCTTCTTAGCAAAAACTGCATTTCAGAGTTTGGGTTAGAATAATTTCCAATAATTACTCCAAAACCAGAACTTGTAGTGGGTTTAACCCATGCTTCGACTGTAAGTGTATTTAAGGGATCTAAAATTGTATTTAATGAAGTTCCAAGATCTACTAAATCATCAACCCCATCAAAATTTAAATGTGTGGCTGGTTGTACAACATCTAATCGAAATGTTGTACTTACCATGCTATTTGCTCCAGAACAAACAGATGGATTTGCATTATTTACAACGACATAGTAATAATAGGTTCCAGGAGCAAGCCCACCAATATTTAAAGTCGATGTGCCTGTGGCATTAGTCCCTGTAGTTTCATTCCCACCAGACACAAATGTTCCCCCTACATTTGAATTAATTGTATTTATATTCCAAGAAATTGGAAAGTTAGTTGCGTTTTTTGGATTTGAAACACCAGTAAAACAAGTTGGAAATGTTACAGTTAAAGTAGTAGATTGTCCAACAAGTAAAGTATTTGCTCCAGAAATAGTTCCACCACCTGATGGATAATAAGTATACTGAGAATAACAATTAAAACTAAAAGCCATGGCAATAATTGCGAAAATACAGTTGATTTTTTTAATAAAAAGTTTGTTTTGTTTCATAATAAATGATTTTAAGATTATATAATGCAAAACTACTACAACCTAAAAAAACAAAACCACGCAGAAGTGCGTGGTTTTGAAAACTATTTTTATTAAAAATGTTAAATTTTATTAAAATCCTGCATTTCAACGGATAAAAGTTGACTTTGAACGGCAAAAATAACTAACCCTATGATGTTTTTAGAGTCAGTTTTAAATAACAAACTGGCTCGAAAACCATCAACTGTTCTTGGGCTAATTTTTAGAATTTCAGCAATTTCGGAGGCTGTTTTTTGTTGACAAATGAGTCTTAGTACTTGATGTTCTCGTTTGGTTAGAAAATCAACATCAAACACCGTTTTTGTTTTTTCTGTATTTTTATTCAAATACTGTAATTCTGATTCTTTAAAATAAAAACCATTTTTAATAACCAAATTAATGCTAGTTATCATTTCAATTGGTGATGCACTTTTTGCAATATAACAAACCGCACCTACATGGAGCATGTTAGCAACAAATGTTGGCGAATTGTAACTGGTCAAGGCTATGATTTTTATATCGGGGTATTTTTTGGCAATTTGCTTGGTGGATTCTACGCCATTGAGTTCGGGCATTTTAATATCCATTAAAATAACTTCTGGAAGATTTTTGCTTGACTCTAAAAAGTTTAATAATTCAAGCCCGTTTGATGCTTCAAAAACAACTTCAAAATTTTCTTCTTGTTCTAGAATGGCACAAATTCCTTTACGAATTAAAACTTCGTCATCAGCCAAGACTATTTTTGTTTTTTGACTCATAATTGAAAATTAAATTGAAATTGAATGCCTTTGTTTATTTGAGAATCTAAAGTATAATTGCCGTTTAAAAATTCAATGCGACTTTCGATGTTGCGCATGCCTAAACCTTTTTTGATGTTTAGATCTTTGGCTTCGAACCCTAGACCATTATCGGAATAGTTGCATTGCAAACCATTCGAACTTTTTTCGAAAACAATATTTATTTGTGTTGCTTTGCCGTGTTTGATGGAATTATTTATAAGTTCTTGAATGATTCTGAAAATTTGCAAATGGGCTTCAGATTTTGATTGGCTAAAATCTATTCGATTTTGATATTCAATTGCTACTGATTTAGAGTTGGTATAATCTAATACTAATTCTTCTAAAGCAGCGTGTAATCCAAATTTTTCTAAAACGGGCGGCAACAAATCGTGCGCAATTTTACGTGAATTTTCAATCGTGTTTTGATTTATTTTGATGATGTTTTCTATGATTTCTGGTTTAGCATCGGTTTTGGTTTTATTAGATTGTAATAAATGTAAATTTAGTGAAATGGCTATTAGTTTTGAGCCAATTTCGTCATGCAAATCTTGTGCAATTCGATTTCTCTCGGTTTCTTGAGATAAAATCGTAGCCTGTAAAACATCTTTTTGAAGTTTGATTTCTAAATCTTTTTTTGCTATTGCGGTATCAAACATTTTTTTTCTAGACTTGACTATAAAGACTGTGATGATGACCATAATCAAAATTAGAAAAATGATTACGAATAAAATAATATAAGTCAAATCATGGTTTTCAAGCATGTAACTGTTTCTTTAGGATAGTATACTCTTTTATAATTAATAACTGATAAACAATAAAAAAAATATCTTTAATAATCCAATGGTCTATGTATGGATCTTGGCAAAAAACCAGCGTTAAACCACCTGTTAAATAAATAATGCAACTACACAAAAAATACATAATTAGACCTAGAGAAAAATAGAAATAATTCTTGTTTTCGCCCATTGTATTGTAAAAATGAATTAATGCATAACTAATTAGCACAGCCGAAACACTCACAATTTCCAACAAACTGAATTGCCAAAAAGCGGCTGGATTAACAATATACTGTAATACTGAAATTAAAAATACGATTACCAAAGAGTATTTTACGTAACGTTTTTCTTTTTTACTATCGAATAAATTGTGATAAAACGATCCAAGAAACAATAATTGCACATTGAAGAAAATGTGACTGATAAAAAAATTTTCGTTTGGAAACATAAAAGACAAAATAAAACAAGAAATCCCTTCAATTGTAGAGACAATTAAATATAAACTTAAAGTTTTTATTTGCTCATTTTTATGCTGAATAAAGGCAAATCGAATTGCATTCAAAGCCAACAAAACCAGTCCAAAAATAAAAACTAAAATACAAACAATGAGATTCAATTTTTCATGAAATTTTAAATTAATATGAGAATAAAATCAAAAATAAAAATCGAAATAAATTATTTTTAGATTGAGAGAAACCATGTAGTTACAAACAATTTCAATTACAGAAAGTGTTACTAAGTAGATGATCAATGTGAAATTTTGCTGGTTTTTACCATTCTATTCTATCACAAATATAAAGGCATTTTCAATCAAGATTAGCAATCCTTTTTAACTGACAAAAAATACTTAATAATGTAACTCTATTTAAAGAATTGTACTTGATGGAGTTTTAACAAACGTTTAGTAAAGGTATGAAATTAAAAACGCAAAAAACAGCAAAATGGAGTATAAAATTTTTAAAAAATACTTTTTAATATTCCACCTTTCTATTTCTTTTTTGCAAGTAATGATGCCACAACAAAAAAGTTGCCATAGATCGAAATGGTGCCCATTTTAGCGTATACCTTTCCATTTCAATTTTATCGTGAATATTTAATAATTCTTTGATGGTGTTGACAACTGCTATGTCGCCAAGCGGCAAAATATCTGGAGATTCTAAAGAAAACATCAAATACACATCGATGGTCCAATTGCCAATTCCTTTTATTTTGATGAGTTCTTGGCGCACAATTTCAGGTGATTTTGTGGCTAAACTTTCGAGGTTTATTGACTTTTCAAGAATGGCTTCGGCAAGACATTTAATGTATTTGGTTTTTTGACGGCTCACACCACAACTTCTAAAAATTTCATCAGACTGACTAATCAAATTTTCTGGTGTAAAACTTTGAATTTGATTTTTGAGTTTGTTGTAGGTTGCCTTTGCAGAATCAATAGAAACTTGTTGTTCAAGAATTAATAATGACAATGTTTCGAATCCTTGTGCTCGTTTTGGAATTACAGGAACCCCATAAGTCGCTATTATGGTTTTGAAAATTTTATCTTTTTTAGATAAAAAATCGATGGATTTATTCATTTTTAAAATTCTGGAAAGAATCCAAATCGAACTCCAAATGATGGCGATTCTAAACCATTAACATTTTTGAATTTTGTTCGCCAAACAAAATCAACTCTAATGGGTCTAAAGTTACCTATACCAATGTTTTCAAACCCAAATCCATACTCTGCATATACTTTTCTGTTGGGCGCGTTGTAATTGATACTTGATTGATTTATCGCAATATTATTAGCTGAAATATCTCCTAAAACACCTCTGTAGAAAAATACTTCTCGCAATTTTAACTTTTTGACAAATGGAATTCTATTCAAAATATAACCATTAAAATGATGCTCAAAATGTGCTGCAACATATTGATCTGTTGTAAAATCATAAAAATCTATCAATGAAAATGATCCAGACTGCAAGGAGTACGCTTGATTAGCAACAATTGGCGTTAGCAAAGTCAAGGGCAAGGTTTCAAAAACCTTTGCAGCATCAAGAGTAATTCTCAATATTCCAAAATTACTGATTCGTAGCGGTTTTTTTATATTCAACTGTAGTTTGTTGTAGTTAAAATCACCACCCAAAAAGCCTTTAAATCCTTTTGTATATTTGAAAGTAAAAGTTGGAAACAAATTAACACCATACGATTGTTCCACTCCAAAACCATATACATCTCTTTTTGGCGTGTAAACCATTGTGAGACTTGTTGCAAAATCTGTTAAACTGGTTTTTAATACCTCGCCTGGCAATTGATATCCAATTGAAAATAAATCTTGATTTCCAGAACTCATGTCTCTATGAACTCCTTCAAAAATAGTTTTAAATTCATTCGAATAGGTAATATCATAACTCAAGACTTGTCTTTGTAATCGAGTTAACGAAAAATTTTCGCCTCGTGCTATTAAAACATTTGTACTTGCTGTGTTTGGTGCTAATTCACTTTCTTGCAAACCAATTCCGCTCAATTGTAAATTATCTTGAATTACTGAGGCACCAATGGTCATTCTTGGTTCGTGATTGAAAAGATATTTGGCTTCAAATCCGTATTTTATTTTTTTATCTTTTGTTCCATACGCCATGTAAACTTTAGATCTAAACAAATCATTTATCGTTTTGAATGTTCTAAATCCACCTCGAAGTCGAATACCTTCAATATTATTATTTGAAATTGCTTGCCAAAAAGGTCCAAACTGAATGTTTTTCATAACACCAAAATAACCTGTTGACAAAATAGTAATTGCATTTGACACACGTCTAACTCTTTTATTAGAGCCTATTTCGGTAATAACTTTTCTCGTGTTGTTCAATCCCGCTTCACGATTGCTCAATCCTTGCCAGTACTCTTCTGTCTTTTCGAATTGCTTGCTTCGAGTTTGTTGAACTTGAACATCATAAAAAGAAGCCTCTAATGGTGTTTCAAAATTATATGCTGAGTATAAAATATTCTTTTTTACATACAATCCTTTTTCTTCATCGTCTTTACTAATTAGTGTAAAATCACCTTCATAATAATCTCTTAATGGTAAATAAATACTATCATTTTCTTGAGTGAATGATTTTTCAATAGACAAACTTCGAACAAAATTCAGGTTCATTTTTCTATTGTTCTTCAATAAAATGTCTGTGATTGCAAATGTTTTTGAATCAACTTTAAATCGTCCTTCAAACAACAAATCTTGCGAGTTTCTAGGAAAATATAAAATTTCATAGATTTTTTTATTATCCTCAACAATACTATCTTGCAGTACGTACTCGTATTGCCCATAACCTCTGCTTGAAATTGGGCTTACAAATGATTTGTTCAAAATTTCGATATCGTCGTTGTAAATATCTACAGTTTGCATCAAATTACTAATTCGGTCTAAAACGAAACCGTTTTGTACAATACCGGTATTTCTTTCGCCTTCAACATCAATTCTTTCTTTTTTTATGGTATTATCACCATATACTTTTTCATTAGTCTCTTTTAGATAAACCGGAATAATGAATTTTTTCTGTTTTTTATCTTGCTGTGCGATTTTAATCACACTATCAAATTCTTTAGTTAAAACTTTCTTTAAAAAAACACTATCTAAATTACTCAAACCTTGAGAAACGGTTGTGTATCTGGTATATTGGTATCTTTTGGCAAGTAATAATCCGTTTTTACGTTTATTTTTCCAAATTCCTTGAAGAATTCTATAAGCTGGATTATCTTTTTTAGCCAAATGCTTTTTTGGTTTTCCAATAACAACAACTTCTTTCAGTTCTTGTAAACCAGACATTTTTATTTTTATGTTAGTCGTTACATTTGTAGTTAAAGTAACTTCATTGTCTTTAAATCCTGAATATTTTACAACAATAGCGGTAAAGTCAGTTTTTGATTCTATTGTAAACTTCCCGTTTTCATCAGACTGTACACCTGTTTTATTTCCTTTGAAATAGATATTTGCAAAAGGTAGTGTTTGGTTTGTATCGTCATAAACTACGCCGCTAACTTTAGTTTGAGCTAAATTTATGTTTACAATTCCAATAAAAAACAACAGGCTAAATACTATTTTATTTCTCATAAATATTTGATGTATATGTTATTTGACTGACTTTTAAAAATAGCCATTTAATCTTTAGTGTTTGTCTTAAAAATATTTTTTTGTTACAAAATAAAAACCTGTCAAGTTTTTAAAAACTAAACAGGTTTTTAGAGTTTTTTTTAGATTAATTATCTATTCATAACTTTTTTTACGGCTTTGATAACATCATCTGCGTTTGGCAACCATTCTTTCAATAAAGTTGGTGCATATGGTGCTGGTGTGTCCGCCGTGGTGATGCGCTGAATTGGTGCGTCTAAGAAATCAAAAGCACGTTCTTGAACAATATAAGTGATTTCTGAAGCAACACTCGCAAAAGGCCAAGCCTCTTCTAGCACTACTAATCGATTTGTTTTTCGAACCGAAGTTAAAATCGCCTCATAATCCATTGGGCGAACTGTTCTTAAATCGATAATTTCACATGATATCCCTTCTTTTGATAAAGCATCGGCAGCAATAAACGCCTCTTTAATTATTTTTCCAAAAGAAACGATAGTTACATCTGTTCCCGCTCTTTTAATATCTGCAACTCCTAGCGGAATTGTGTAATCGCCTTCTGGAACTTCTCCTTTATCGCCATACATTTGCTCAGATTCCATAAAAATAACAGGGTCATTGTCACGAATTGCCGCTTTCAATAAACCTTTTGCATCATAAACTGTGCTTGGCACAACCACTTTTAGACCTGGTGTATTCGCAAACCAATTTTCAAAAGCTTGAGAATGTGTTGCTCCTAGTTGACCCGCCGAAGCTGTTGGACCTCTAAAAACCATTGGCATTGGAAATTGTCCTGCAGTCATTTGCCGCATTTTAGCTGCATTATTAATAATTTGATCAATCCCAACTAATGAAAAGTTAAAAGTCATGTACTCCACAATTGGTCGACAACCATTCATGGCAGATCCAACCGCGATTCCAGCAAAACCTAATTCAGCAATTGGAGTATCAATAACTCTTTTTTCTCCAAATTCATCTAACATTCCTTTCGATGCCTTGTAAGCACCATTATATTCTGCAACTTCTTCACCCATTAAATACACCGTTTCATCACGACGCATTTCCTCACTCATTGCTTCACAAATCGCTTCTCTGAATTGTATTGTTCTCATACCTTATTATATGTATCAAATTTTGAAATGCAAAAATAATTATTTTTAATCACTAAAACCATTATTTTATTAATTTTATTTGAAGTCGTTGTTGTGCAATTTTTGAAGCAATTTAGTTTTACAACAACTTTGTTATAAGTCAAAATTTATTTGTTAATTTTACACGTTTAAAAAATAAATCAAAATGAAAAAAATCACTATAATTCTATCTGTTTTTATTCCATTATTTTTATATTCTCAAGAAAACACTATTGAGAATGGTGTATATTCTGCGACAAATAAAGGTGAAAATATTCGTTTAATTTTAAAAGATAATCAATACGATTTATCAATCATTTCTGGAACTTTTGAAATCACAAAAGATTCTATTATTTTAGATAACTCTTTAAAAAATGCTTCAAGTTTTGATCTAACTTTTGTTTACAGTCAAAACAAATCAGATAAAATTAAAATAAATTTAAAAGACAACACATACGATTTAAGCAGTATTTACTTTGCTAATTACAAAACAGGAACTCAAACTCCAATATATAAACGTTTTTCAGATGTTAAAGTTGAAGACATCTCTGATGCAAAAGAGTTCGTGTATGATAAAAATTTAATTTTTGAAATTGACCGAAGCGACTTCTTGGTTTTAGTTAAAGAGAATTACAGTTTAGAGAGCGAAATGTCAAAATTTAAAATTCCTATAAATGTATCTGAAATAGTTATTACTGCGCTAAACAAAACGAACAAAAACATCAGACTTTCAGGGACTTACGATAAAGAAAGAAAAGAACTAACGATTTCAAACAATAAAAAAGAACCTTTGGTATTTCAATTTGAAGGTAAAAATAAAATAAAAAAAGAAGTTATTGATCCATTCGAAACGCTAAAAATAAATAATTGGACTTATCCAGGAAAAGAAATCATAGAGACTGCAAATTCTGCATATGACGCAGTAAACACTGCAGTAGATTCTGCTGCAACCGCAATTCCTGAGCCAATAAAATTTGAATTGAAAGTTGAAAAAAATTATCAAGAAGCTTTAAAAACAATTACTCTAACTCCAAACAAATTTTTAGTTATTTATTATGATCCAAAAAATAAAGACATTAAATCTCAATTTGACGAATACATAAAAACACAAAGTTCTGACATTCAATACAACATGTATTCTGGTTATGATGCACAATATGATTTATATAATTATTACTTAGCGAATAAACTTGACGAAAAATGGTTTAAAAAAAATAAAATCAAACAATTTCCTTGTGTTGTTGTCGTCAATTCTGATGGAGAAATTTTGAGTCAAGCCAAAAAAAGTATATTTGATTTGAAAGATCAATTTAATTATTACGACGATTTCAATAAAAAATTAAAACGCACAAATGCTTTATTAAATTTCAAAAATTCGATTGCAAAAAAACAAATAGATTTAGAAATTATAAAGGTTTTTTCAGAACTTACTGCTTTAGAAGTTCCTTATGAGGACAAAGAAATTACCGCAGAACCAGTTACTCTAGATGCAATAAAATTTGTTCCTCCAAAAATTGTAAAAGAAACTATTGAAGAAAAACAAGATGATAAAATAGTTGATGAAATTAAAGGAAATCCCGATTCTGAAACCGTTATCGAAAAAGTCGAAGAATCACAAGTAACAGAAACTGTCTCTGACGAAAAACCAAATTTCAACACATTAACAAAAGTCAATTTTGATAAAAAGCAAATTCAAACAACCTGGAGTAATTTGATTCAAAACCATAAAAATGATGCTAGTCCAAATATTGATTTAACATTGGTAATCATAAAAGAATTGAATAATGAAGGTTTTACAAAACAAATTTTTAACGAAGAAAAAATACTTGATGATACTAATTTCCTAGCCTTAGATTATATTTTTAAACATTTTGATGCTATAGAAAAAGCAAGAATTAAAAGCACTTACAATGTAGATGCGATTCATAATTTAGATTTTTTAGAAACCGAAATTGGGAAAATTCTAACTAGTTCAGTTCGTTTAATAAAACCAGAAACATCATTTGCAACACAACAAAAAATAGTTTCTTGTTACAAAAAACTTCAAGCAATTGATAAAAACAATAATGATTTAAATGTGGATTATTTTCAACTTTTAAAAGATATTGCTGTAAAGTCAAATTCAGAAACGCAATATATTCAAGAATACGATGCTTTTTTCAAAGAAACATTTGAAGGAAAAATCAATGTTTTTGAAAAATTAGATGACTTGTTTACAAATAAAAATCATAATGGTATTGACTATTGGTCAGAATTCAAAACATCGTATTCTAATTTATCAAATGAGGCTTCATGGTATGTTGTGGAACATTCCAAAAACCCAGAAACCATTAAAAAGGCAATAAAATGGTCAGAGAACAGTTTGATTATTACTCAAAAAAATCATTATTATCTTGACACTTTAGCACAATTGTATTACTTGAATGGAGATAAAGAAAAAGCATTTGCTACTCAACAATTGGCAATCGATAACAATAATTTAGAACCCGAAAATGTTCAAAATTATAAAGATACATTAGCAAAAATGAAAAATGGAACTTACTAAAATCCTAAACAAATATTAAAGTTTATTGAAGTTTAAAAAAATAGTATGCTTGCATAGTATAAATCTCATTTTTTATTTCTAATTTTGTAAATCAATTCAAGAAACTCACACAAAATGAAAATATTAGTTTGCATCAGTCACGTTCCTGACACAACTTCAAAAATTAATTTCATAAATTCTGATTCAGAATTTGACACCAATGGTGTACAATTTGTTATTAACCCAAACGACGAATTCGGTTTGACTCGAGCTATTTGGTTTCAAGAACAACAAGGAGCAAACGTAACCGTTGTGAATGTTGGAGGACCAGAAACTGAGCCTACTTTGCGAAAAGCATTAGCAATTGGAGCCAACGAAGCAATTCGTGTAAACGCAAACCCAACTGATGGATTTTTTGTTGCTAAACAACTTGCAGAAGTCATCAAAAATGGTGGCTATGATTTGATTATTGCTGGAAAAGAATCTTTAGATTATAATGGTGGAATGGTTCCTGGAATGTTAGCGGGAATACTTGGTTACAACTTCTTGAATTCATGTACAGAATTGACTGTTGATGGAACTACAGCAAAAGCATCACGCGAAATCGATGGTGGAAAGGAGTTAGTTTCAACTTCTTTACCTTTAATAATTGGTGGACAAAAGGGATTAGTGGAAGAAAAAGATCTTCGAATTCCAAATATGCGTGGCATCATGACAGCAAGAACTAAAGCATTAACTGTTTTAGAGCCTGTTGAAGCAGCTACAGAAACAAAAGCAATTAAATTCGAAAAGCCAGCAGCAAAATCTGCAGTAAAAATGATTTCTGCCGATAATATCGATGAATTAATTACGCTATTACATAACGAGGCAAAAGTAATTTAAAAAATTAGATTGCAGGTTTTAGATTGCACCTTGCAATTTATGTCTACAATCGTTTCATTTATTATAAACAAGTTTTTAGCAATTAGATTCTGAAATCTGAAACCTAAAATCTAAAATCTAAAATAATTATGTCAATATTAATCTACGCAGAATCGTCTGAAGGAAAATTCAAAAAAGTAGCATTTGAGTTAGTTTCATATGCAAAAAAAGTAGCCGAATCACTCGGGACATCAGTAACTGCACTTACTGTAAATGTTGACGATGTGTCGGAATTATCAAAATATGGAGTCGATAAAGTTTTGAAAGTAACCCATGATAAATTATCTGGTTTTACAGCAAAAGCTTATGCAGATGTTGTAAAACAAGCTGCTCAAAAAGAAAATGTAAAATTAGTTTTACTTTCTTCAACTACAGATAGTTTGTATTTAGCACCTTTGGTTGCTGTTGGACTTGATGCAGGTTTTGCATCAAATGTAGTGGGTTTACCTCTTTCGACTGCACCTTTTCAAGTAAAAAGAAATGCTTTTTCAAATAAGGCTTTCAATATTACAGAAATTTCTACCGATGTAAAAGTTTTGAGTTTAGCAAAAAACTCTTATGGAATTTTCGAAAATGCTTCTACTCCAACAACCGAAGATTTTTCGCCAACAATAGACGAAAACGATTTTGGTGTAAAAGTGGAATCTGTGGAAAAAGCAAGCGGAAAAGTTACTATTGCTGATGCCGATATTGTAGTTTCTGCTGGTCGTGGGATGAAAGGTCCAGAAAACTGGGGAATGATTGAAAAATTAGCCGAAACTCTTGGAGCAGCAACCGCATGTTCTAAACCAGTTTCTGATTTAGGTTGGAGACCACACGGAGAACATGTTGGGCAAACAGGAAAACCCGTTGCAACAAATTTATATATCGCCATTGGAATTTCTGGTGCAATTCAACACATTGCTGGAATCAATTCATCAAAAGTAAAAGTTGTAGTAAACACAGATCCAGATGCTCCATTCTTTAAAGTTGCAGACTATGGAATTGTTGGTGATGCCTTTGAAATTGTTCCAAAATTAATCGAGAAATTTGCAGCTTTCAAAGCACAAAACGCATAATTTTATAACTAAACCACTTTAAATTGAAAGACCATATATTTGGTTTAGCAAACTAAAAGTCTTCCTAGTGTGATGAGTGTAACACAAATTTCACGAATTCAAACAAATATATTCTTCTAAATTAGTAAAATTCGTGTTAAAATTTTTAAAACTTGAGGAGTGAATAAAGAAAAGTACATAGTTTCAAATCATAAATGAGACAAATAAGCGTTTTTTAAAAAACTATCTAATGATTTTTAGATAGTTTTTTTCTTTTTAGAAGCGAAAGTTTTTTGTTACTTTGCATATTATAAAATGACAAGT
This sequence comes from Bacteroidota bacterium, assembly GCA_031431275.1. Classification (GTDB taxonomy): domain Bacteria; phylum Bacteroidota; class Bacteroidia; order Flavobacteriales; family Flavobacteriaceae; genus Flavobacterium. The sequence goes on along the minus strand of JANPDC010000121.1, from coordinate 31,170 downwards.
CTAAAAATTTAAAATGAGTTTAGTAAAACTTACCATAAAAGGAATTTCATACAGCCAAACTCAAAATGGTGCGTATGCTCTCATCATGAATGAAGTTGACGGTGAACGTAAATTACCAATAGTTATTGGAGCTTTTGAGGCACAATCAATTGCAATTGCACTCGAAAAAGAAATTAAACCAACACGTCCACTAACTCACGATTTGTTTAAAAATTTTGCAGATCGATTTCAAGTTGTTGTAAAACAAGTGATTATTCATAAATTAGTAGACGGCGTTTTCTATTCCAGCATTATTTGTGAAAGAGATCAAATCGAAGAGATTATTGATGCCAGAACATCCGATGCCATTGCATTAGCACTGCGTTTTGGCGCACCTATTTTTACTTATAAAAATATTTTAGAAAAAGCTGGCGTGTATTTGAGCAATCAGCAGAATCAAAATTTAGACAATCAAGAGGAAGATTTTTTATCAAATCCTGAAACTTTTGGTATCAAAGAAGAATCTAATACTTCTGCCGGAACCTATTCAAAAAACACAATTGATGAACTTCATGAGTTTCTAGAAACCGCAGTTCAAGACGAAGACTACGAAAAAGCAGCCAAAATTAGAGACGAGATTTCAAAAAGATAATTACCTCTAGGTTTTAATTTTTAAAATTGTATAAAATGAAATTATATCCTTTTTTATTTGTTTTTTTTCTGACGACTTTTAGTTATTCGCAAGATTATTATTTGCATTGCGGAAAAATTCTAGATGTACAAACTGGAAAACAAATCGCAAATCAAACCATTGTAGTTTCAAAAACCAAAATCGTAAAAATAGTGGATGGTTTTGTTTCAAAATCTAATGCTAAAGATATTGAAATTGATCTAAAAAATAAATTTATACTTCCAGGTCTAATTGATTTACATGTTCACATTGAAAGTTTAACAGACAGCCACAGTTATGTTTCAAAATATACCGATAATGAGGCTGATGTTGCATTTCAATCTACAAAATATGCCGAAATCACTTTGTTAGCAGGTTTTACAACAGTTAGAGATTTAGGTGGTACAGGCGTCAATATTTCTTTGAGAAATGCCATCAATAAAGGAATTGTAAAAGGTCCAAGAATTTTTACTGCCGGAAAAGCAATCGCTTCAACTGGTGGACACGCCGATCCAACAAATGGTAGTAGCCGAAAATTAGTTGGAGATCCTGGTCCAAAAGAAGGTGTTGTAAATTCTGTTAATGATGCCGTAAAAGCAGTTCGCGATCGTTACAAAGAAGGTGCTGATGTCATAAAAATTACAGCTACTGGTGGTGTTTTGAGCGTTGCTAAAAACGGAAAAAATCCTCAATTAACTATCGAAGAAATTAAAGCAATTACTCAAACTGCAAAAGATTATAATATGCTAACCGCAGCACATGCGCACGGTGACGAAGGTATTCAAAGAGCCATTTTAGGTGGAATCAAAACCATTGAACACGGTACTTTTATGAGTGATGAAACCATGGAGTTAATGAAAAAATACGACACGTATCTTGTGCCAACAATTTGTGCAGGAAAAGAAGTTGAAAAAAATGCTAAAATAAAAGATTTTTATCCAGAAATCATAGTTCCAAAAGCCCTTGAAGTGGGTCCAAAATTACAATCAACTTTTGCAAAGGCATACAAAAAAGGAGTTAAAATTGCTTTCGGAACTGATGCAGGTGTATTCCAACATGGTCAAAACGCAAAAGAATTTGGTTACATGACAGAAGCGGGAATGCCAGCATTAAATGCAATTCAGTGTGCAACCACAACAAATGCGATGCTTCTTGGAATTGATAATGAAATTGGACAAATCAAAACAAATTTTATTGCAGATATAATTGCAGTTGATGAAGATCCTTTATTAAACGTAAAAACATTAGAAAAAATAGTTTTTGTAATGAAAGACGGGATGATTTATAAAAATTAAAAGTAATGAAACAATACCACGATTTAGTAAAACACGTTTTTGAAAACGGAAACCAAAAAGGCGATAGAACTGGAACTGGAACAAAAAGTGTTTTTGGTTACCAAATGCGTTTCGATTTATCCGAAGGTTTTCCGATGGTGACAACCAAAAAGTTACACTTGAAATCGATTGTTCATGAATTGCTTTGGTTTTTAAAAGGTGAAACCAATATTGCCTATTTAAAAGAAAATAACGTTAAAATTTGGGACGATTGGGCTGATGAAAATGGTGAATTAGGACCTGTCTATGGACATCAATGGCGCAATTGGAATTCTGAAGAAATTGACCAAATTACAGAATTAATCGAAACACTAAAAACTAATCCGAACAGTCGCAGAATGCTAATTTCGGCTTGGAATCCAAGTGTTTTGCCAGATACAACAAAATCTTTTTCTGAAAATGTGGCTAACGGAAAAGTGGCTTTGCCTCCTTGCCATGCTTTCTTCCAGTTCTACGTTTCAGAAGGAAAATTGTCTTGTCAATTGTACCAACGTAGCGCAGATATTTTTCTTGGAGTTCCATTTAATATTGCTTCGTATGCTCTTTTCACAATGATGATTGCTCAAGTTTGTAATCTTGAAGTGGGCGAATTTATCCACACTTTTGGCGATGCTCACATTTACAACAACCATTTTGAACAATTAGAACTTCAATTGTCTAGAGATGTGAAACCATTACCAAAAATGATTTTAAATCCTGAGGTTAAAAATATTCTTGATTTTAAATTCGAGGATTTTGAATTGGTTGGTTATGAGCCACATGCTCATATCAAAGGCGCTGTTGCGGTTTAAAAATCTATAATAACTCCGAAATAATATCTCTATTCTCTGGCAATCTACCCACATTTTGAAGTTTGATACTCGCTAACTTTTGAGCAATAACCAAGCATTGTTCTAGATTTTTATTGTGAAGTTTTGCGTATAAAAATCCTGTCCAAAAGGCATCTCCTGCCCCAGTTGCATCTTTAATTGCTTCGAGTTTAATTGCTTCTTGATAAAAGAATCCTTCTTTTATATCAGATAATTTTACACCGTCTTTACCTTTTGTCAAGCAAACTGTTGTCACACCAAGATTATGAAAGTAATCAAAAATAAATTCATCTGTTTTGACCTCACCAAACAACCTAAAACAATCATCATCACTTATTTTTACTAATGGATTGTTTGATAAATAATCTTTTAAAACCTCGAACGCCTCTTCTCTACTTGTCCAAATTTTTTCAGAAAAATTAATATCAATACTCAATTGTAACTCTAGTGATTTTGCTTTTTTTGCCTTTTTTAAAATCGTTGATCTTGCTGGATCTTTACTCAAAGCAAAGCAAGTTGTATGGAAAATTTTGGCTTTGGATAACACATCATCAGAAATTTGTGACTCTAATATCTGAAAATCTGCTTGACGATATGGAATAAAATCTGGAGTTTCAACTGTTTTAGAAACAAAAATCACAGATGTTGATTCTGTTACTTTATTAATATGAGACGTAATAACGTTATTTTTTTCTAGTTTTTCAAAAATATATTCCCCAAATCCATCTCTTCCACAAGTTGCAACAAGAGCAACATTCAATCCAAGTCGAGCCGCATTGACAGCAACATTTGTTGGAGAACCACCCAGAAACCGATGATAATCTTTTGTGTTTGCCAATGTTCCTGTTTCGTGCCCAATAAAATCTATTAGCACTTCTCCCACACAAACTATGTCTATTGTATTGTTCAAGTTATATTAGAAATTTAAAATTAGTAGTCAATTTTTGATGCAACATGATTGTTGCCGCTGCGCTCCATGCACAATATTTTACGCCGTTGGGTTCTTCCGTTTCGGTATTAAAATTTTCATAAAAACCAAAATCTTCATTTGAATTGGCTTCATTAATATGCTCTAATAGCAATTGCGCTTCTTTGTTTTTATTTTTTTCCAAGAGCGCTAAGCCATAAAATCCGTTAACCATTGACCAAGTTCCTCCATTATGAAATTCATTCGGATAATTTCTAAATTCGTATTTGCAATTATTCTTTAGTAAATTCCAATCTATATCTGTTGTTTGAATTGGTGGCCAAAAAGCCGGAATCATTTGAAAATTCATTTGACTTGAAAGATGTATGCAATAGTCAATTATTTTTTCTTGAAAATTTTGAGTTCCAATATTCAACATAATTGCTAACGAATTTGCAAAAGCATCAAATTGCGTTTTATATCCAGCAGGTGAAAAAGAACAAGGCATAAAATCTTGAAATTTCAAATCGTTATAGGCACGTTGATGGTATTTATCACCTTTAGATTTTGGTGAAAAATTAATTTCAATTTGCTCAGTAATTTTTTCTATTTTTTCAGTAATTTCAAATCTTCTTGCAAAATAGTTGTAACTTTTCAATGCCCAAACTCTTAATAATTGATCGTACAAAACATATCCATCAGTGATGTATTCGTCAGCCCAATTTCCAGATAATGGTACATAAATCAAATGCTTGTTATTGAATTCCCATGCCTCCAAAAGATTTAAACAACGCTCAACAGCATCTGTATATTCTTCAACAAAAGTGATGTCTTTTTTATAAAAAGCATACTGACAAACACCAATTACAAACCAAGTCACAGCATCAACTCGACCTGCTAATCCACCATAACTCACTTCTGTTTTATTTTCAGAAATCATCACGTTTGAAGGAATCATTCCGTTTTTATGTTGATGTTTTGCTAAAGTTTCAATCGTTTTTTTAAACGTTTCGATTAGTTTTTCATCTCCCGAAGCCAAAGCCGATAATCCGCAAATTACTCCATCACGAGCCCAAACTCTTCTGTAATTTGAAATGTCTTGTGCGCTCGCCAAAAACCCTTCAGTAGAAGAACATTTCTGAAGTAATTCAATTGCTTTATTATATACTATACTACTCACTATCTCTTTTCTTAGTCATTATAAATAAAGTACAAATAGCACTTAAAATTAACAAAACTCCAGCAAAGGTAATTGCTTGACGTGGGTCGTTATTCAAAAAATTCTTCATGATAAATCCAAAAGTAATCGTTTGAATAAACATTGGAATTACAATCATCATATTGATTATTCCCATGTAAACGCCATAGCGTTCTTTTGGAATTTGTGATACAACCATCAAATATGGAATTCCCATCATGCTTGCCCAACCAATTCCAAAACCTGTAATGGCTGGAAACAAAAGGTATTTATTTTCAATATGTGGAAAAATTAAAAATCCAATTGCTGCTAAAATCAAACAAACAAAGTGTACATATTTTGCGGAGTATTTTCGAGCAAAATATACTAATCCAAAGGCAACCAAAAAGGTTACAATATTGTACCAGCCGTTTACCAATCCAGTCCAACCAACCGCTTCTTCATATAATTTTGGATTTGACTTTGGTGTTGCATTCCAAACCGAAAGGGCAATGCTTTTAGACGAATTTTGCCAATAACAAAAAAGTGCATACCACTGAAAAAGATAGACCAATGCTAATTGCCACATAACTTTTGGCATGAATTGAATTGCTTTTATGATATCAACAAAAGGTGTAAAAACATTCAGATTTTGTGATTTGATTTTTTGTAATTCTTCTTCACTTGGCGGTATTTCTTTAGTTGTGTGTGAACTCCACCAAACCGATCCTATGGAACAAATAGCACCAAGAAAAAAAGATGCAAAAACCCAAGTTGGCAATTTTCCTGTTGTTCCAATAAAAATCATTGGGAAAATAAACAAGGATAGATTGGCTAACGTTTGCCCAAAACCTGTAAAAAAACTTTGTGCTTGAAAACCCATTGGTTGTTGCGAATCGTCTAATTTATCTGCAATAAAAGCACGATAAGGTTCCATTGCAGTGTTGTTTCCTGCATCTAAAATCCAAAGTAAACCAGCAGCCATCCAAAGGGAACTACTAAAAGGAAACAAGAACAAGGCAATGCTACAAATTAGTGCTCCAATAAAGAAATAGGGTTTGCGACGACCGCCCATTTTTGGCAACCAAGTTTTATCACTCAAAGCTCCAATTATGGGTTGAATTAACAAACCTGTTAATGGCCCTGCAAGATTCAACAAAGGCAATTCGTCTGGACTTGCTCCAAGAAAATCATAAATTGGATTTACAGCACTTTGTTGCAACCCAAAACTGTATTGAATTCCGAAAAAACCAACATTCATGTTGATAATTTGCCAGAAATTTAATTTTATTTTCTCTAACATATTTAGAAGAGGTATTTTAATTTTATAAAAAACAATTCCTGCACTTTCAAAGTTACAGGAATTGCTACTAACTAAAATAAAACATGAAATCTTTTTTTTAAAATCTATACGATAAAGCTACAGACAGAGATCTTCCTGGAAAAGGTCTTGCTCTAACATAATTTACAGTGTTTGCTGTAATACTTCCTTCTTCAACTTCAGAGATTGCTAAAGTATTTAATAAATTGTTACCAGAAACATTTAATGACAATCCTTTTGTAATTCCAAAATCAACAAAACCATTTACTAAAACAAAACCATTCATTATCAATTTATTACTGTCTTGAGCAAATGCTTTTGATTGTCCAATGAAACTTAATCCAAAACTTCTTGTTTCAGAAACCTTGTATGTTGGTACCAGACTATACATGAATTTTGGTTGTCTTCTTGGTTGATTTCCTTTGTCAAGCCCTGAAGTAATTTCGGCTTTTGTATACGTTAAACCTCCTCTCAAATTGAAATTTTCATCAATATTGTAAGCCGTTTCTAATTCTAAACCAATTGATTTGTAGTTGTTTTTTCTTAAAACCGTTGGAGCCGTTGCTTCAAAACCAACTTGCTCGTCTGTATTTGCAGAAAACAAAGTAGCATAGATATATCCTTTTGATAATTTTTGTTTGTAACCTAATTCAAACTGAGTTAAAAAATCTAAAGAGTTTACTTTTTTTCCATCTGTGTAATCTAATCCTGAAAACAAAATACGATCGGCTTTTGCAGAGGCACCTTTACTATATCTCGCAAAAAAAGATTGATTGTCTGTTAATAAATAGTTTGCTCCAAAAGAATAGGAAACATAATCATAATCATAATTAACTGCCGTTGAGTTTGTAGTATTTACCGCAAATACTGTATTTTCTGGAACAGAGAAAACACCATCATTGTTGATGTCATATTTCGTTACTGCTCCACCAGCAAATGAACCCGTTACTTTCCCCATATCACAACGAAATCCTCCTTCTAAAGTAAGTTTTTCTGTTGCTTCGAAAGATACATTAAAATAGAGTGCAGAAGTGTTGTATTGTGTATCATAATTTCTTGCAAGGTTTCCCCAAAAAGGAGTTCCATAAGCATACAAACCATTATCAGACAACAAAACATTTGTTGCACTGGTTACATTTAATAAACGAGGATTTGAATCTGATACTTCTTGCAAATAGGAGTTCCAAAGCCATGACATAGAAATGTTTTGAATAGATTTAAAAAATCCTGCAGTAAGCGCTACTTTATCGAATTTTTTAGTGAGTTTCAAATCATTCATGAAGTTATTAAAATTGTTTAATTGGGTATCAAACATGTGTATTCTTGCAACCAATCCGTTTGGTGTGTTGAATGGTGTTCCAGTATTTGCATAGGTCAGCGTTGAACCAGCACCAAATGAAGTTGCGATGTCAGAAGCAGTAGCAATTTGAGAAGGGAAAGGAGAAATAAAACCACCACTATTTGAAGTAAAACGTCCATTTTCTGAAACTTGCCAGTCATCTTCTAAATCAAAAGATGCGCTTATTCCGATAGATTTCGATACTGGATGCATTCCGTCAGACACACTTGCTCTTCTCAATTGACCATCTGGTCCCAAACCAACATTTTGTGATAAAAACACTGATTGTAGTGATCCTTTTGTTGCATCATAACCGCTCACACTCCCCCAACTCGGGTTTTCATCTGTTCCTGTAACTTGAACGGGCATTGGTAAATATGCAACTGCTCTATCGTCTAAAAATTTAGTGTAGATTGTTACTTTCCCTTTTTCGAATTCTTTAGTAATGTTTAATTTAAATTGACCACCATTATTTCCTATAAAACCAATTTTTCTTACTCCTTCTCCTGCTCTATAAAAACCTCCTAGATGAAAATACAAGCCGTCTCCAATTTTTGACCCATAATCAAAATCTGTTCTGAAATCATTGTAATTAAGACCAAAACTAGTACTTAAATTTCCTCCTTCTGTTTTACCTGTTTTACTAATAAGATTTATAATTCCTCCAGGAGAATTTGATGCTAATATACTTGCAGATCCACCTCGAATGGCTTCTACTTTAGCAATATTTCCATCAAAACGTGTAAAAATGTCTGAGGTTGCGAATGCAATATCTCCAAATAGAAGTACAGGAAGTCCGTCTTCTTGAATTTGTAAATATTTTGATCCCCCAGATGAAATTGGAACCCCACGAACAGCAATGTTTGCATTTCCTTCTCCACCAGATGACTCTGAACGAATACCCGGAATAGACCTAAAAATTTCTGCTGTGGAACGTGGTGCAGATTGTTGTATTTTTTTTGCATCTAAACTAGTCACAGAAACACTGGTTTTTATAACTTTAGTTTGTTTTACAACTCCAGTTATAATAACTTCATTTAATGAGGTTGCATCTTCTTGTAATTGAAAATCCAAGGTAGTTGTTCCAGAAATCTGAACTTCTTTGGTCAAAGATTTAAACCCAAGGAATGAAGCAGTAACGGTTGTAGTACCATTTTTTAAACGTTCAATAATATAAGAGCCATCATAATCTGTAAGACCTGTTGTCCCAGAATTATCCACTTTTAAGTTTACTCCTGCAATTGGTACTCCTTTTGAATCTGTTACCTTTCCGATCAGTTTTGATTCTTGTGCAACAATAAAATTGCCAATCATTAAAATTGTAATTACAATGAGTCCTTTAATCCATGTAAATCTATTTTTCATACTTTTAAAAGTTTTGGTTTTGTTAATTGACTCAAATTTAATATTTTGATTCATTGAACTAATGAATAAATTTACGAAAACGTTTTCGTTTTTACCGAAAACGTTTTCGTTATTCATTTTTTATTTTATAATATTGCGTTATGAAAGAAATTACTCTAAAACAAATTGCTGAGACTTTAGGAATATCTATAACCACAGTTTCTAAAGCTTTAAAAAACTATTCTGATGTTAGCCCAAAAACAAAAAAACTTGTTCTTGATTTAGTTGAAAAATGGCATTATACTCCCAATAGTTTTGCAGTAAATCTTCGAACTAAAGAGTCAAAAACAATTGGTTTGATTATACCAGAGGTTGTTCACCATTTTTTTTCAAATGTGATAAATGGAATTATTGGTGAAGCAGAAAAAAATGGCTATTTAGTAATTATCCTTCAATCGAACGAATCTTTAGAACTAGAAAAAAAACAAGTTGAATTATTAATTAACAAAAGAGTAGATGGTATTTTGATGTCTTTATCTAATGAATCTAATGATGATGAGCATATCAAAGAAATACTTAGAAGAGAAATTCCATTTGTTCAATTTGACAAAATTTCTAAACTAATCAATAGTTCAAAAGTAGTAATAAACGATCAAAAAGCGGCTATGGAAGCTGTTCAGCATCTCATCAACAAAGGATGTAAAAAGATTGCACACATTCGAGGTCCAGAAAATCCTCAAAATGCAATTGATCGATTTTTAGGTTATAAAAAAGTATTAGAAAAAAATGATATTCCATTTGACTCAAGTTTAGTTTACACCTGTAAAAAAGTAAGTTTTGAAGAAGGTCAAGATTTTGCAAAACAAATTTATAATGATCATCCTGATGTTGATGGCATTTTTGTAGTGACAGATTTGGTTGCTGTTGGAGTTTTAACCTATTTCAACGAACATAAAATTAATATTCCCGAAAAAATTGCTGTAATTGGTTTTAGCAATTGGTTCATGTCACAAGTAATAACTCCAAAGTTGAGTAGCGTAGATCAACCAAGCCTTGAAATGGGGATTGTTGCCTTTGATTTGTTGCTCGAAGAAATGATTTCTAGAAAAGATGGAATTCCTTTTGTACCAAAAACAATTGAACTAAAAACGAGCATTATTGAACGAGATTCTAGTCAAAAAAGTTAGAACTTAACAAAAAACAACGATGAATTCTGAAAATTGCTTCCTATTCATTTTTATAAAATTCTTTAAAATTAATTTTCTTTTTTCTGAAAACACTATCTTTTTTTGTAATATATCGTGTTCTCCATGAATTATTTATTTTGAAATAAAAAACAGAATCTGAATAATTTGCAGTTCCTTTATCATCACTTTCATCATCTGGTTCAACAGATATCATCACGCTATAAAAACTTTTATTTTCATCAAATTTTTTGTCTGTAATAAATTGCTGAAAATAATTAAATCCTCCATCAAAAGAACTGAACCAAGTATGCACTAAATTAAAATTTTTAGAGTCAAAATTGAATAAAAAATTAGTTTGAGTATATCCACAAGCTGCAAAACCTGTGTTTAATACAAAAAAACTAGATTTAGAATCTTCATCTTTTATTTTATCAAAAAAACCACGTTTAAAATTCCAAACATACTCATTGTTGTAATTCTGAATTTGAGTTCTAAAAGACTTTAAAAACTCTGAATTATGACTAAAATCAACTTTCAAACTTCCAGTACTGATACTATCTTTATCATAAACCAATTTTTCTAATGTGATCTTAATAAAATCATTTTTTAAACCATCATTATCAAAACAAAACTCAATTTTTTGATTTTCTTTACCCGAAACTACATTTTCGGGTTGATCTAAAGGTTTTAGAATATCTTTATTTTCTTTATCAAAATAAATATTTTTCTTCGGTTCCTCTTTTTTGCAAGAAATAAATATCAGAAATAAAAATACAATTAAATTTTTCATTAGAATTTACATTTATTATCCATTTGAATTGTAGTAGACAGAATATCATCTTGAATTTCACTCAAAATAAATTTTTACAAAAAAATCTTTAGGATTAATTAAAGTTTCATTTTTTGGATAAGGCAAAACACCAATTTCGGTAATATTTAATTTTGGATAATATTTAGTAAACCAAGCCACATTTTCTTTTTGCAATTTTGGAGAAAGCAAAACACTTTCGGTCGAAAGTAGTTTTCGGTTTTTATAAATTGCTATTTGAATTTCACATTCGCCAGCCCAAATGCAATTTACACCTTCTGGACAACGAGAGTCGTTCACTACTTTTTTCAAAACTAATTGTATACCTTTTTTATTGATTGGTTTTTGTGTAAAAGAAATTGATTTTAATTTTTCTGTAGATTTTTGACCAAAAACAAATAAATTAATGAACAACATTAAGAATAATAATAAATTTTTCATGATCTGTATTTTGATTTTATTTACAAATGTAAGCTCTAATTATTAAAACACAATCTTTAATTTTCTAAAAATATGAGTTAGAAATATTTTCTAAAAATTTGTTATTTATAATTTGTCTAAATAAAAATAAGGCTTATCTTTGCACAAAAATTAAAATATTTCAAAATGAAAAACATTGTTTTCAGTCTATTTGCCTTCCATATTTTAGCAACAAATGCGCAACAAATTATTGTTCAACCCAATGATTCTATAAATAATCTAGCACCTGTTTTAATAACTACTAAACAACAAAGTCCAGAAAGAATGCCCGAAATAAAAAATAATATTTTGTTTTCAGGTAAAAAAAACGAGGTACTTCGCTTGTCAGCCATAAACGGAAATCTAACAAAAAATAACACAAGAGAAATTTTTGCAAGAATTCCCGGAGTTACCGTTTGGGAAAACGAAGGCTCTGGTCTTCAAATAAATATTGGCTTACGGGGATTAAGTCCAAATCGAAGTTGGGAATTGAACACAAGGCAAAATGGTGTCGACATTTCATCGGATGTTTTTGGTTATCCAGAAGCCTATTTTAATCCTCCATTAGAGGCTGTTGAGACAATACAATTGGTTCGTGGTGGTGCATCGTTACAATTCGGACCACAATTTGGTGGTATGCTCAATTATGTCATTAAAAATGAAAATCAAAAATCATTTGCGTTCGAAACTCAAAATACAGTTGGCAGTTTTGGGCTTTTAAGTTCTTTTAACTCAATTGGTGGCAAACTAAAAAAATGGTCTTATTATTTTTACAACTCTTCGCGTTCAGGAAAAAGTTGGCGAAACAACAATCAATATTCATCAAGAAATACCTATGGATTTTTAGAATATAGATTTTCTGATAAAACCAAAATCTCAATAGATTATACCAATTCTGATTACGAAATGCAACAACCAGGTGGTTTGACTGATGCGCAATTTGAATCCAATTCACAACAATCCAATAGAAACAGAAACTGGTTTGGCGTGCCTTGGAACATATTTTCGTTGAATTTTGATTCTAAATTGACTAACAATTTCGATTTGAATTTAAAAGTTTTTGGACTTATTGGTGAGCGAAATAGTGTTGGTTTTGTTGGTGCTGCCAATGTTTTTGATGTTATAAATACAACAACCAATCAGTTTGCCAAACGAAGAGTTGACAGCGATTTATATAAAAACTCGGGGCTTGAAAACAGAAATTTATTCAGATATAAAATAAATACTTTAACCAATAACTTAGCATTTGGTTTTAGAGTATATCAAGCAGAAACACAGCGTTTCCAAAAAGGAGTTGGAACAGTTAATGCTGATTTCGATTTATCAATAGAAGGATTTTATCCAACTGGATTAAAATTTCAGACTAAAAATATTGCTTTTTTTGCCGAAAATCAGTTCAAAATCAGTGATAGATTTAGTGTTACACCAGGAATTAGATACGAATACATTCGTTCGACAGCCAATGGTAGACTAGATATTGTTGCTGGAAATAATGTGAACTTAACTGAACAAGCAAGAAACCGTAAACAGCCACTTTTTGGACTTGGACTTGAATATAAATTTAACAATACTAATTTTTACGGAAATATTACTCAAGCATTTAGACCCGTTTTATTTAGCGATTTAACGCCAACTGCAGTTATTGATGTTATTGACGAAAACCTGAAAGATGCCAGTGGTTTCAATGCAGATCTAGGTTATCGTGGTGTTTATAAAGGTTTTGTAAACTTCGATTTTAGTTTGTTTTATTTGTCTTATAATAATCGAATTGGAGGCATCAGAAAGTTTATTAATGACGATGTAACTAAAGGTACCTATTTGTTTAGAACCAATCTTGGCGAAACCGTTAATAAAGGAATTGAATCGTTCGTAGATGTCAATTTGACTAAAATGTTTAATGTTGATAAGCAATTTGGTAGCATTGACATTTTTGCATCAATGTCATTTATTGATAGTCGATATATCGATTTTAAAACAACAACTGCATCGGGCAATACACCAAATGTTGTTATTACCGAAACTAATTTATCTGGAAACAGGGTTGAAAATGCACCAAGATACATTCATAATTTTGGAACTTCGTATAGTAAAAATGGGTTTTCTCTAACTGTACAGTACAAAATGTCTGGCAGAATATTTACAGATGCTAATAATACTTCAGACGCATCCATAAATGGACAAACCGGATTACTTAATGGCTATAATTTGGTAGATTTTTCACTTGAATATAAATTCTTAAAACAATTTAATGTTCGAGGTGGCATTAACAATCTATTTAATAAAAATTATGCAACACGAAGATCTGGTGGCTATCCAGGACCCGGAGTTTTGCCTGGCGAAGGACAATCTTTTTATATTTCATTTGGATTTAAATCGTAAAAAAAGTAGATAAATTTAATTCCGTTGTTTATTTTTAAATTTTCACAATAAACAATGGAATTGAAATTTCGTGACGCAATTTATCTACAGTTGTGCCAAAAAGTAAGTCTTTAAATCCAGTATGACCGTGTGTTCCCATTACTAAAACATCAAAGGTTCCAGTATTAATTATATTAGGAATTATTTTATTGGGTTTGCCAAAACCAAGTTTTACATCTACTTTAAAACCTTTTTCGGTTAACATTTCCTGATATTCTTGTAATAATTTTTCGTCGATTGTAGTTTCGTGATCATCAATATTCTCACCAAAAAGCATGGCTCCAACCGTTTCAACCACGTGAATTAAAGTGTAATTGGCATCGATTCCGCCCAACTCGAAAGCATTATTTATTGCCACTTCATCAGCCGAAGAAAAATCGACTGAAATGGCAATATTCTTTTTGTTATAGGTTGCCGTTGGCGAAAATTTCAAAACCAAATTGTGTGGCGAATGATTCGAAATTTCTTGTTTCGCTTTTGTAATAAATGGATTAATTACTATATACAACAACAAAATTAAAAAACCAATAGCCAAAGGAACAACTGTTAACCATAAAATTATTGGATTTTCAGAAGTTGCCAACCAATCTTGAATTTCATTAAAAACCAGTTTCGCATTCAACGAAACGATTATCAAAGCCACAATCCAAGAAACAATTTGTGTTTTTTTAGAAATCGCAAATTCGCCCATTTTCGATTTATCAGAAACAAAATGAATCAACGGAATTATGGCAAAACCCAGTTGTAAACTCAAGATAACTTGACTCAGAATTAACATTTTTCCCGTAACACTTTCACCAAAGACCGAAATTACAATTACTGCCGGAACAATCGCAATTAATCGGGTAATGATGCGTCGCACCCAAGGTTGAATGCGTAAATTCAAGTAACCTTCCATAATAATTTGACCTGCCAAAGTTCCAGTAATTGTTGAACTTTGTCCTGCAGCAATCAATGCAATTGCGAACAAAGTTGGCGCCCAATTGGTTCCCAAAAGCGGTTCGAGCATTTTGTAGGCATCTTGAATTTCGGCAATTTCGAACATTCCATTTCTATAAAATGTGGCTGCCGCCAATATCAAAATTGCTGCATTTACAAAAAACGCCAAGTTAAGAGCGATTGTAGAATCTATAAAATTATATTTAATCGCTTGCTTAATTCCCGCTGGGCTTCGGTCGAATTTTCGGGTTTGTACTAATGACGAATGTAAGTATAAATTATGTGGCATTACGGTTGCACCAATAATTCCAATGGCGATATAAAGAGCCGTATCGTTTGGCATTGAAGGAATTAATCCTCGCAAGATTCCACCAACTTCGGGTTG
Source organism: Bacteroidota bacterium (assembly GCA_031431275.1). GTDB lineage: Bacteria > Bacteroidota > Bacteroidia > Flavobacteriales > Flavobacteriaceae > Flavobacterium. The sequence goes on along the minus strand of JANPDC010000121.1, from coordinate 16,094 downwards.
AGCAAAAATCATTTCGAAAATAAACGAAATACCAATAATCATGACTAATGCAATAATAAATGCTTCCATTTTTTTGATGCCTTTATTAATCAAAAACAACAACAAAAAAGTATCTAAAACCGTAATCATTACACCTTGCAACAACGGAATTCCAAACAAAAGATTGATACCAATTGCCATTCCGAGAACTTCTGCCAAGTCGCAAGCAGCAATTGCAATTTCGGCAAGAAAATAAAGAATATAATTAATGAATTTCGGATAGGTTTCTCGTGATGCTTGCGCCAAATCACGTTTTGTAACGATGCCTAATCGTGCACTCAAACTTTGCAACAGCAACGCCATTAGGTTACTCATTAATAAAACCCACAATAAAGTGTAGCCAAATTGGCTTCCGCCAGCCAAATCGGTTGCCCAATTTCCTGGATCCATATAACCAACACTCACCAAATAAGCAGGTCCAAAAAATGCTAAAATTTTCTTGAAAACCGATTTTTTATTTTGCGTGGCGACACTTTCGTGAACTTCTTCGAGTGAATTACTCATTAAAAAACTTTTTTACAAATATAGTTGTTTCTTTTTGATGAAAAATTTCAATTTTGAAAATTAGGAATATTGATTTATTGAAATTTTTACTACTTTTACAAAAGTGAAAAAATATCTTTCCATATTATTAATATCTATTTATTTGTTTTCTGCTTTTCAGATGAACGAATATCTAAAAATTCCTATTTTGGTAGAACATTTCAATGAACACCAACAAGAAAATCCAAAACTAAGTTTGTGGAATTTTATTATGGATCATTATTCTCACGGCGAAGTTTTTGATGACGACTATGAAAAAGATATGAGATTGCCTTTTAAATCTCACAATCATTCGGGTTGTTCTTGTTCAATTATTACTTTTTTACCTCCAATTCAAACTTTCAATTTCGAAAATAAAATCTTTCTAAACGAATATAAAAAACCTAATTTTGGTTATACTTTTTCGTTTATCTCTAGTTTTCATTCTTCCATTTGGCAACCGCCCAAAATTTGTTAATCATTTTTTTTAATAAAAAGTTTGAGTACTTTAATCTTTGATTAATAAAAATCATTATGCTTAACAAAATAATTGAGTTTTCTGTAAAGAATAAACTCATCGTCGGGCTATTTGTAATTGCCCTAGTAGGTTTTGGTATATACCAAACCACAAAATTACCTATTGATGCCGTACCAGATATTACAGACAATCAGGTTCAAGTTATCACGATTGCACCATCTTTTGGCGCAACCGATATTGAACGTTTGGTAACTTTTCCAATAGAACAAGTAAATAGTAATATATCTGGAATGAAAGAGATTCGTAGTTTCTCTCGTTTTGGTTTATCTGTTGTAACGATTGTTTTTGATGATGCAACCGATGTCTATTGGGCAAGGCAACAAGTAACCGAAAGATTAAGTGCTGTTAAAGACCAAATTCCAAACGGTATTGGCGACCCATTTCTTGCGCCAGTAACAACAGGTTTGGGCGAAATCTATCAATATGCCGTAAGAGCAAAACCAGGTTACGAAAATAAATATGATGCTATTGAACTGCGAACCATTCAAGATTGGATAGTACGCCGTCAATTACTTAGTGTAGAAGGAGTTGCCGAAGTGAGTAGTTTTGGCGGAAAACTAAAACAATATGAAATTGCTATTGAACCCAATAAATTACAAGCCTATAATATTACCATTGGAGACGTTTTTTCGGCATTAGAAAAAAACAATCAAAATACAGGTGGTGCATACATAGAAAAAGGTCCAACGGTTTTATACATCAGAAGTGAGGGTTTAATTAAAAATATTGAAGATATTAAAGACATTTCTATTGCTAAAACTAATAGTGAGACTCCACTATTTTTAAGAGATGTTGCCGATGTTCGTATTGGTTGTGCTATTCGTTATGGCGCAATGACTTTTAACAAAAGAGGTGTGGAATCAGGTGAGGTTTCTGGTGCAGTTGTAATGATGTTAAAAGGTGCAAATAGTAATATTGTTATCAAAAACATTAAAGAAAGAATAGTACAAATAGAAAAAACATTGCCCGAAGGTGTTATTCTAGAACCATTTTTAGACCGAACCAAAATGGTCAACAATTCCATTTCTACTGTTGGTAAAAACTTAATTGAAGGTGCAATCATTGTACTTTTAGTATTAATTTTCTTTTTAGGTAATGTTCGAGCGGGATTAATCGTAGCTTCAGTGATTCCATTAGCCATGTTATTCGCAATTATATTAATGAATTTATTTGGAGTAAGCGGCAATTTAATGAGTTTAGGCGCACTAGATTTTGGTTTAATTGTTGATGGTGCAGTAATAATCGTCGAAGCCTGTTTGTTCAGTTTGCACAGCCGAAAAGAGGGCGAAATATCCCAAAACGAAATGGATAAAACTGTTCTAGAAACTTCGGTTAGAATGCGAAATGTAGCCGTTTTTGGTGAATTAATTATCTTGATTGTTTATATTCCGATTTTCACATTACGAGGCATCGAAGGAAAAATGTTTCTTCCAATGGCGCAAACAATCGCGTTTGCATTATTTGGGGCTTTTGTCTTGTCATTAACTTATATTCCTATGATGACGGCTTTGTTTTTAAATAAATCGATATCTCATAAAAAAACTTTTTCGGATAGAATAATAGAAAAAATAGAAAATTTCTACCAGCCTCTTTTAGAAAAAGCATTAAACATACCTAGAATAATTATAGTAACCATACTCACTTTATTTGCATTGGCAATAATCACACTTTCGTTTATGGGTGGTGAGTTTATGCCATCATTAGAAGAAGGCGATTTTGCTGTAGAAACTCGTGTCTTAACAGGCAGTAATTTGCAAACGTCAATGACTGCTATTTCTCAAGGGGCAAAAATATTATTAGAAAAATTTCCTGAAGTAGAAAAAGTAGTTGGAAAAACGGGAAGTAGCGAAGTGCCTACCGACCCAATGCCTATTGATGCTAGTGATATGATGGTTATTCTAAAAGATAAATCCGAATGGACTTCAGCATCAACTTTCGATGAATTATCAGAAAAAATGGCAAAAGAACTCGAGGCAGTTCCTGGTGTTTCGTATGGTTTTCAATATCCTGTTCAAATGCGATTTAACGAGTTAATGACAGGAGCAAGACAAGATGTGGTTTGCAAAATATTTGGAGAAAATCTCGATACTTTGGCTGTTTATGCCAATAAATTAGGAAAAATTGTAAATACAGTCAAAGGAACTTCCGATTTATATGTAGAAACAATCACTGGAATGCCACAAATTGTAATTGAGTACAACCGACCAATGATTGCTCAATACAATTTAAATATTGAAGATATCAATAGAATTGTAAACACAGCATTTGCAGGACAAAGCACAGGACTAATCTATGAAAATGAAAAACGATTTGATCTTGTGGTTCGTTTGGCTGGCGAAAAAAGAAAAGATTTAGAAGATGTACAAAATTTATTAATTCCGATGCCAAACGGTTTACAAATACCGTTGTCGCAATTGGCAAAAGTTGAAATTACCGAAGGTCCAAATCAAATTCAAAGAGAAGATGCCAAACGAAGAGTTGTAGTAGGATTTAACGTTCGTGGTCGAGATGTGCAAAGTATTTTGAAAGAATTACAAGAAAAAGTAGGTTCAAAAATTAAATTTCCGAGTGGTTATTATCCGACTTATGGTGGCGCATTCGAAAACTTGAATGCCGCAAAAGATAGATTGTTAATTGCAGTTCCAATTTCGTTAATCCTAATTTTCATATTGTTGTTTTTTGCTTTCAAATCAGTAAAACAAGGATTGTTAATTTATTCTGCAATTCCACTATCTATGATTGGTGGAATATTCTTTTTGGCAATGCGTGGAATGCCATTTAGTATTAGCGCAGGAGTTGGATTTATTGCTTTGTTTGGCGTTGCAGTTTTAAATGGTTTGGTTTTGATAGCCGAATTCAACCGATTAAAGAAAGAAATTCAAGAAGCAAAAGGCAAAGAGCAAAAAGAAAATAATGAAAGTTTGCCCTTTGCTAATTGCCCTTTGCTTATAGATGATTTAAAAGCAATTGTTCTTCAAGGAACAAGAATACGTTTGCGACCAGTTTTAATGACTGCTTTTGTGGCTTCACTTGGGTTTTTACCAATGGCTTTAAGCAATGGTTCGGGTGCAGAAGTGCAACGTCCGTTGGCAACTGTCGTAATTGGTGGCTTATTAGTAGCAACATTTTTAACTTTATTTGTGTTGCCAATTTTGTATATATTATTTGAAAAAATTAGTGAAAAATAAAAAGAAAAAAGCAAAGGGCAAATTGCAAAAAGCAAAAAAAGTAAAATGTAAAGTGCAAAAAGCAAAAAAGTAAAATTGCAAATCAGAAAAATATTAAATAAAAAAACTTAAAAATGTTGTATAATTTTAAACTATTTAGAAAAAAAAATCGATTGTGCTTTTTGCCTTTTGATCTTCGCTCTTTGCAATTTACCTTTTGCCTTTTGCAATTTGCCTTTTGCCATTTCTCTAACGCTCAAACTAAAATTTCTTTAGAAAAAGCCATTGAAATTGCATTAAAAAACAACAATACCATTAAAAACGAAAAACTAAAAGCAGATTATGCAAAAGCAATGATTAAATCTTCTTCGGATATTCCTAAAACGAATATTTTAGGAGAATTTGGTCAAATAAATAGCAATCAAAACGATACAAAATTCGGAATTGCACAATCATTTGCGTTGCCAACGGTTTACAAACGTCAAAAACAAGTTTTAACAGAAGACTATAATTCTAAAATTTTACTAACAAATCTAAAAGAATTTGAAGTAAAAGAAACGGTTACTCATTTGTTTTACATATATATATCTTCGAAAGAAAAAGAAAAATTGTTACAAAAAGCCGATACTTTATTTTCTAAATTCTTTGACAAAGCCAATTTGCGTTTGCAAAAAGGCGAAAGTAATATTTTAGAAAAATCGACTGCCGAAACGCAAAAAACCAATGTTGCTATTCAATTAAAACAATTACAAGCCGAAATCGAAATGCTAAAACAAGCCTTTCAATTGGTTTTAAATTCAGAAGAAGTTTATATTCCAGTTTCATCAAACTTAAAAGCCAAAATTGAAAATTCAAAAATTGAAGATAATCCTATTCTAAAAGTTTTTGAACAACAAAAGAAGATCATTTCGGCAGAAACCGCTTTGCAAAAATCTAAATTATTACCCGAAATCAATATCGGCTACAACAACAACTCTTTCAAAGGAATTGGTTTAGACGATTCACAACGTTTTCATTCGGCACAAATTGGTTTAGGAATTCCATTATTTGGCGGAAGCCAAAAAGCAAAAATAAATGCATCGAAAGTAGCAGAAAATATTGCAGAATCTGAATATCAAACGCAAGTTTTAAACTTAAAAACCGAATACAATAAATTACTCACGCAATACAATTCAAACCTTGAAATTGTCAATTATTTTGAAATCAACAGCAATAAAAATTCAAAAACAATTACCGATGTTGCTAACAAACAATTCATTAATGGCGATATAAATTATCTCGATTTTGTAATGCTAGTCAATCAATCTATTGCAATTCAAAACTCTTATATCGAAGCAGTTAAATCTTTAAACGAAAGTGTAATTGCGATTAATTTTTTGAAATAGAAAGCAAAGGGAAAAGGCAAAAAGTAAAAAGTAAAAAGGAAAAGGCAAAAGGGAAAAGGCAAAGGGCAAAAAGTAAAAAGTAAAAAGTAAAAAGGCAAAGGGCAAAAAAGCATATAAAATAATAATTTAAAAATACTAAAATGTCAAACTTTAATTTTAAAGAATCTACAGTTTATAAAAAAGCATTTTCATTGGCAATGGAAATTTTTAAAATAAGTAAATCATTTCCTAAAGAAGAAAAATATTCTTTGACGGATCAAATTAGAAGATCTTCAAGAAGCGTTTGTGCAAATCTTGCTGAAGCAAATAGAAAAAAGATTTATCCTAAAAATTTTATTTCTAAATTAACAGATTGCGATGCAGAAAATTCAGAGACAAGTGTTTGGTTAGATTTCGCTTTTGAATGTGAATATATTACTGATATTGAAAAAAACAATCTTCAAATAAAAAGTGAAGAAGTTGGAAAATTAATACATCATATGATAAATAATCCTGAAAAATATTAAAATGAAAAATATAAATATAAAAACTTGCCTTTTGTCTTTTGCCTTTTGCAGTTTAAATTTTGCAATTTGCCTTTTGCCTTTTGCTCTTTTAATAAGTTGTAAAAAACAGGAAGTAAAAACTGAAAAAGAAATTGCATTAAAAGAAAATGAAGTTTCACTAACCGATGCACAAATGAAAAATGCAGATATTGAAACTATTTCAATGTCGGAAAAAAGTATTTCATCTGTTTTAAAAATTAACGGAAAAATCGATGTGCCACCTCAAAACTTAGTTTCAATTTCAGTTCCGTTGGGTGGCTATTTGCGAAGCACCAAACTTTTACCCGGAATGCACGTTAATAAAGGCGAAGTAATAGCGGTAATGGAAGACCAACAATACATTCAGTTACAGCAAGATTATTTGGTATCGATAGCAAAATTAGTTTATGCCGAAAAAGAATCGGCACGCCAAAACGACTTGAACCAAAGCCAAGCCAGTAGCGACAAAGTAACACAAATGGCACAAGCCGAAGTGTCAAGTTTACGAGCAATGACAAACGGTTTAGCCGAAAAATTACGATTGATAAACATCAATCCAAATACGATTTCTTCATCAAAAATTTCTCAAAAAATTAATATTTTGGCAACAATTAATGGCTACGTGTCAAAAGTAAATGTCAATATTGGTAAATACATTTCTCCATCAGAAGTGATGTTCGAATTAATAAATCCAACCGATATTCATTTAAATATTAAGGTCTATGAAAAAGATGTTGCCAAACTAAAAATTGGTCAAAAAATCATTGCATATACCAATGCCGAACCCAATAAAAAACACGAATGTGAAATAATTCTTATTAGTAAAAATCTTTCTATGGACGGAACTTCCGAAGTACATTGCCATTTTGAAGATTATGATAAAACGCTTTTGCCAGGAATGTACATGAACGCCGAAGTAGAAATAAAATCGTCAAATTCAAATGCTTTACCCAAAGAAAGCATCGTAAGCTTTGAAGGGAAAGACTATGTTTACATTGAAATTGCCAAACAAAAATACCAAATGCTAGAAGTTCAAATAGGCGAAAAAGAAAACAATTTTGTTCAGATTTTGAATGTTGATGAACTAAAAAATAAAAAAATTGTGAGCAAAGGTGCTTACACACTTTTAATGAAAATGAAAAATACGGAGGAAGAGTAAATCAAACAACTGTATAAAAAAATAAAATATATGTCGGACGACGAAAAACAATTAAAAAATCCAGGATTCATAATCGATAATATTATTGGAATGTTTAAAATTTACCTAATCCATTTTTCTTACTCATAAGGTTTTTAAACTTGATACTCTATGAATTTAGGATTCAATTTAACTAATCAAATCCAAGTTTTTCTCTAACTCTTGCCAAAACTTCATTGGCAACAATCCTCGCTTTTTCTGCTCCTTGTTGTAAAAGCAGATCGACTTCTGAAAGATTATTCATATAATATTTATATTTTTCTCTTTCGTTTTGAAATTTTTCTATCACTAATTCAAATAACATTTGTTTGGCGTGTCCATATCCAAAATCACGATTTGGATTTTTATATTTTTCAACTAAATTTTGTAATTCAGTTTCTGATGCCAATAATTTGTATATTCCAAAAATCTTGCAAGTTGTTGTATTTTTTGGTTCTTCAAGAGGCGTACTATCGGTTTCAATTGACATAATTTGCTTACGCAAGACTTTGTCTTCAAGAAAAATATCGATGATGTTTCCACGAGATTTACTCATTTTTTGCCCATCAGTTCCTGGAACATACATGGTTTCTTCTTGAATTTTGGCTTCGGGTAAAACAAATGTTTCTCCCATTTGATGATTGAAACGTGCTGCTACATCTCGAGTTATTTCAAGGTGTTGTAATTGATCTTTTCCGACAGGAACTATATTTGCATCATACAACAAAATGTCAGCTGCCATAAGCATTGGGTAAGAAAATAATCCTGCGTTTACATCGTCTAAGCGATCTGATTTATCTTTGAAAGAATGTGCCAAAGTAAGCCGCTGAAACGGGAAAAAACAACTCAAATACCAAGATAATTCGGCTGTTTGTGGCACATCTGACTGTCTATAAAAAACAACTTTGTTACTATCTAATCCACAAGCTAACCAAGCCGCTGCCGTGCTGTAAGTATTTGCACGGAGTGTTTTTCCGTCTTTAATTTGTGTTATGGAATGTAAATCTGCTATGAACAAAAACGATTCGTTTTCGGGATTATTAGACAATGCTATTGCAGGCATGATTGCTCCTAAAAGATTTCCTAGATGTGGCGTTCCTGTGCTTTGAACTCCTGTAAGTATTTTTGACATAATTTATTTCAATGAAAAATAGCAACGTTTATTAGATTTTTTTGATCTGCAATTGCATTAGTGTGCAAATGTAAATATTTTTTATAAATGTATACTTGGATTTGGTATATTTGAAAAAAGAAAAAAAAGACTGTTTTTCAGAAAATACAAAGGTAGTTTCTAAATAAAAATATATTGATGCGAATTTTTAAAGTTGTTTTTTGGGTTTTGTGGCGAATTTGGTTTTATATCATGATGGCAATTCCCATTTTAGTAATGTTTCCTTTTTTAGTTATTTCAATTTTAAAAGAAAAATGGTATCCCTATTTTTTTGTAATAGCCAGAATTTGGGCTAAAACAATTTTAATTGGTATGGGTTTTTGGTACAAGATTGAACGTGAGCAAGAACTTGAAGAAGGTAAAAGTTACATGTTAGTAGCAAATCATCAATCAATGACAGATATCATGCTCATGCTTGCCATTACACGAAATCCATTTGTATTTGTGGGAAAAAAAGAATTAGTAAAGATTCCGTTATTTGGATTTTTCTATAAACGAACTTGCATTTTAGTCGATCGAGGAAGTTCGAAAAGTCGTGGCGATGTTTTTGAAAGGGCTCAAAAAAGATTGAATCAGGGTTTAAGTATTTGTATTTTTCCAGAGGGTGGAGTTCCATTAGAATCTATAGTTTTGGATGAATTTAAAGATGGTGCATTTCGATTGGCTTTAGAACACCAAATACCAATTGTACCCATGGTATTTTTTGATAATAAAAAACGATTTTCATTTACATTTTTAAGCGGTAGCCCAGGTTTGATGCGTGTGAAAATATTGAAGTTTGTAGAATCAATTGGTAAAACTACAAATGATAAAAAAGAAATTCGAGAAGCAATTCGAGATCGAATTTTAAAAGAAATTTCAATATAACTATGATTAAAATTAAAAAGAGCGTCTAACCAGGACGCTCTTTTTGGTTACTACTCTGAAGTAATAACTACCTAACTAAACTTGAATTAACAAAACATATTTAAAAATGATAACTTATACCTGAATAAATTCCGATGAAATAGGGTTTAAAATTACCATCGTTATTGCTAAAGGTGTTGATTTGATATTTGAGTTTTGGCTCGACATTGATTTGAAATGATTTCAAAAACTTGTAGTTGAAACCTACTCCTACATTTGAACTCACATGAAATTTATTGAGGTTATTTGCTTCACCGAGAACCATTTTGAAATTAGAATCAGATACTACAGAAACTGAATTTTCATTCAAAACTAGTGTGCTGAATCCTGCATTGAGGTTGATGCCAAACTTTTTGTCCACTAATTTATAATTCACTTCAACTGGAATTTCAATATAACCAATTTTTTGATTTAAATAGCCTTGATTTATTACTGTCGAAACAGATTCTTCAGTATTTGCTTGCTTGTTTTCGACTCTCATTTTTGCCGCTTCTTTTTTAGCATTGATGGTTTTGATGTTTGTGGCTTTTATGTCTGCATAAAAAACAATGTCATTTGTATTGTAATCTAATGTTACTTTATTTACTCCTGTTTGAACTGAAAACCGTTTGTTAACACTATAATTTACCGCTAACCCATAACTGAGATTTGGTTTGTAATTTTTGCTGTTTTTAGTAAAAATATCATCAATTGGGGAACCATTTGAAGCAGAACCGAAATAAATAGGCGCAACGTTTGGGAGAACTTGCCACCTATTTATTTTGGCTACTTTGTTAGAAGATTTCTTGTCTTTTTTAGTCAACAATTCTTCTAACGGATTTGGCGTTATAATACTAACAAATTTCGCCGTGTCTTTTTTAACTTCTGTTGCAACAATTTTAGAATCTAAATTATTGTTTCTTAAAATTATATTGGATTCATTTTTAGCAGAACTATATTCGGGATTGCTGTTTATACTTTCAGTAATCACTGTTTTTTGATTTTCTAAAACGGCAACTGATTTCGAATTTGAATTCTGATTTAATACTACTGATTCATCATTATTTAATGTTCTGAGATTTTTATCTTTAGATTTTTTAGATGTAAAACTACTTTTCTCATATTTCGATTTATTTCTAGAACCCAAATTTTGGTTTGAAAAGGCAATACTATTTTTGTTTGAAATTAATTTATTTGATATGCTAGAATTTTGATTGACGCCTGAATTATTTTTTTCTTTAGTAATTGAATTGTTGGTTGATGTAACGTTTTGATTGGCTACAGAATTATCACTTTTATTGGTAACTTTATCGTTCTTTTCTGATTCAGAATTGTGATTTGCAATTGAATTTTGGTTTAAACTTTCTGAAACTGAAGTATTTTTATCAAGTTTACTTGTTTTAGTTACTGTTTTAGTTTTCCCAGATTCTGAAACCCTGAATGCATTTTGTTGTAAAACTACTTTCGAATCTGGATTTTTAGAAACTTCATTTTCATTGGATTTTGAATTTTCTACTAAAATTGATTTTTCATTGTTTGGCTTTATATTTGTATTTTTTTGATTTTCATTTGATATACCTTCTTTACTTTCTGAAACATTCACAGTTGAATTTTGTATCTCAATTTTGTTGCTATAATTAGTAGCAATTGTAATTCCGATTAAAAGAACTGCTGCTGCTCCAGAAACTCGAATCCAAAACGGTATTACTGGTTTCTGTTTTTTTCTTTCGGATAATTCCAATTCAATATCATTCCAAACCTGTTCTGGTGGAGCAACTTCAAAATCTTTGAATTTATCCCGAAAAAGATTTTCTATATTGTTTTTTTCACTCATTTTGCAGAATGTAAATTTGTTGTTGTTTGTTTTTCTATTTTTTCTTTCAGAATCAATTTTGCTCTTGACAGATTTGATTTTGATGTTCCTATTGCTATTTTCAGCATTTCGGAAATTTCTTTGTGAGAGTAATCATCAATCACATATAAATTAAAAACCAGTTTATATTGATCTGGCAACTCTTGTATAATTTTCATCAAAAACTCTAATGAAACATTTGAATCATCGATTTCAACCTCAACATCATCAGGAATGTTATCAGTCACAATTTCAAGGAAACTTATGTTTTTGTAGGTTTGAAGTACATTGTTAATCATCACTCTTTTTGCCCAACCTTCAAACGAACCTATATTTTTGTATTGTTTTATTTTATCAAAAATGATCAAAAACCCATCTTGTAAATTATCTTGTGCATCAGCAAAGTTTCGTGAATACTTCAAACAAGTGGCAAACAATTTAGGCGAAAGTAATCGATATAATTGTGCTTGTGCTTGGGTATCATTTTTTTTACAATCGTTAAGAATTTGATCTAAATTCAATTTTGTCGATTTATAAATTATGGAACTACTATTGTTTGAACATTATATTGGTTGACTCCGCTAGCGTTCTCGCCAGTGTAAAATTTGAATGTGTAAGTTCCTGGTGATAATGGCTCAAAATTGAGCGTTTTTTCTACTAAAGTGTTGTCTGTTGAACAACTTCTTCCGTTTTCAGTAATTACCTCTACTCCAACGGTTCTGTTCAGTAATTCTTTCTTATAATAAAAACCGTTATATCTTGTGCAAGAGTCTGGATTTCTATACTTAATAACAATTGGATAGGTTGTTGGTGCAGGTAAAGATGTTGAAACTGGTGGCATTGTCACAGATTCTATTGGTAAAACCGAAATCGTGTAACTTGGTTGTTCTTCTTGATCGACTGAACAAGAATTTAACAAAAATGTGACAAACAATATGGATAGTATTTTTTTCATTTTTAAATCGAATTTAATTATTAGATGAATATTTTTCAAAAAGGTTGCGTCAATTTGTAAAAAAAAATCACGCTTTGTGCGTGATTTTTTTTATTATGCTTCGGCCAATGCTTTAATGTGTGCTTTAATTTTTAATTCGAGCTCATCTGCCATTTCTGGATTGTCTTTGATGAGTTGTTTAACTGCATCTCGACCCTGACCTAGTTTTGTTTCGCCATAACTAAACCAAGATCCCGCTTTTTTGATTATTTCAAATTCAACGGCAAGATCTAAAATTTCACCACATTTCGAAACACCTTCACCATACATGATGTCGAATTCTGCTACTTTAAAAGGTGGCGCAACTTTGTTTTTCACCACTTTTACTTTCGTACGATTTCCAATAACATTATCACCATCTTTGATTTGAGACGAACGACGAATGTCTAATCGAACTGATGCGTAAAACTTCAAGGCATTTCCACCTGTTGTTGTTTCTGGATTTCCGAACATGACACCAATTTTCTCACGCAACTGATTGATAAAAAACACTGTACAGTTTGTTTTACTAATTGTTCCTGTTAGTTTTCGTAGTGCTTGAGACATCAAACGAGCATGAAGACCCATTTTTGAATCTCCCATTTCACCTTCAATTTCAGATTTTGGAGTCAATGCAGCAACGGAGTCAATTACGACAATGTCAATGGCTCCAGATCGAATTAGATTTTCAGCAATTTCCAAGGCTTGTTCTCCATTGTCTGGTTGCGATATGATTAGGTTTTCGATATCAACGCCTAATTTTTCAGCATAGTTTCTATCAAAAGCATGTTCTGCATCAATAAAAGCGGCAATTCCGCCTGCTTTTTGTGCTTCTGCTATGGCATGTAGCGTTAGGGTTGTTTTTCCTGATGATTCTGGTCCATAAATTTCGATTACACGACCACGAGGATATCCGTTTACACCCAAGGCTAAATCTAAACCAAGCGATCCAGATGAGATGGTTTCGACTTCTTCAACGGCTTTGTCGCCCATTTTCATTACCGTTCCTTTTCCGTAGGTTTTATCTAATTTATCGAGTGTGAGTTGTAATGCTTTTAATTTTGCTTCTTTCTCAGAACCTGCTTTTTCCTTTTCCTTCATTTGATGATTTAATTTTTGTAAAAATAATCCTTTTTTGATTAGAAACAAAAAACCCGATTGAAAAAATTACAATCGGGTTTTTTGAATAGTTGGTATTTAAGATATAGTTTTTAAAAAAAATTAAAGTAAATTAATTATTTTCAAACTTTTATTTATTGATATCGATTTCTAATTGTTTTAGGTTTGTGGTAATTTGGTTTTCATTCGTAGACCATTTTCTAGTTTCTTTATTCCACTTTTCAAATTTTATTTTATCTTTAATTTCATAATATTTGCATGCTAAATTATATGCCGTTTCTTGAACATAAGATTTATCGGTACACGCAACAATCATTTTGTTATAAATCTCTATCGACTTATCTTGTTTCTCCATATGGTTGTAGGTGTATGCTAATTCTTTCATTGTGTAACAATCATTTGGATTGTTTTTGAGTTCCTTTTGTAAAGCAGTTTCTGCTTTTTCAAATTTGCCTAATGCGTTGAATGAAAATGCTAATTCTGTTTGTAAGCCTTTAAAATTTGGATTAATTTTCTCTGCTTTCTCTAAAAAAGTTAATGCTTTTTCAATTTCTTGATAACCATTATACAAATAACCGCAACGGAATAAATTTTCAATTGAGTTTTCATCGCCTTTGTATAACGCTAACCAGTTTGGTGTTTTTTCGATTTTTAATTCTTTAAATTTTTCTTCTGGGATTTCGGCAATTGCAATTCGATTTGGTTTTATACGAGACCTGATGACCCCAACTCTTTTTTCTTTAGGCTCAATTATCTTGAAATTTCCACTTTTATTTATTTTAAAATCGCCTTCATAACTAAATGTTAACCCTGCTTGATAATCCATATAGATATAACCAAAACTATAAATACTGTCTTTGTTCATTTGGTAACTTATCCATTTGTCTTGGCATTGAACATTTCTTTTATCAAATTTAAGAACATTTTGTGCACTAAGGTTTGAAACAATAAGTGTTAAAAGGATTGAAATATATTTCATAATTTATTGTATTTAATTATTTATTTTGTAATCTATATTGATAATTTATTCAAAAATTAACTTTGCAAATTATTCGGTCAAATATATAAATTCAAATATAGAACGCTTATTGAAACTTAGAGTTAATTTTAGAATAAGATTTTTATCTAAACAAATATTATATATGGGTTGGGAGAATTTACATTCTCGTTAATATCACGTCTAAAGGAATATTAAAAACCGTAGGTTGATTCGATAGAGTCATTCCTGGTTTTCTGGTAACTTTCCAAGTGGCTGTGTTTGGTGTTGCATTTGGATCTATAACCATTTCTAAATTTCCATTTACTCCTTGTGGATACAGAACATTTTCTGGACCTGTAACATCAAAAATAGTGCCGTGAATTAAATTATTGACATAACAATATCCATAAAAAATGGTATCCCATTCTTGTGGATAGATACTTTGTATTCTTTTTTGAGAAGTATAAATTAATTGCTGTGTTGGCAAACCATAATCTTGAACTAGTTTATAATGTGCCCTGAGTTTATCTATATAAAATTTGATTTCATTGTCATTGTTTCTTGATGGTACTTTTAGTTCTTTTTGAATGGAAACGATAAAAGTTTGGTTTCCAATAACATATTTCCAATCTCCTACAAAAATATTTAATCTGTTCGCCGTATCTTTATAATATTTTGGGGACAAATTTTCGTTAGTCCATTTATTCTCATCGGTAAGATAACTACTATATGAAACTATTTGTTGGGCGTTTACTGTTTTGTAGCAAAGTAAAATAATAATTAATATTGATATTTTTTTCATTTAAAAAAACAGGTTTTTTTACATTCTCGTTAATATGATGTCTAAAGGAATATTAAAAACCGTAGGTTGATTCGATAGAGTCATTCCTGGTTTTCTGGTAACTTCCCAAATGGCAGTGTTTGGCGCTACATTTGGGTCTATGACCATTTTTAAATCACCTTTTACGCCTTGTGGATACAGAACATTTTCTGGACCTGTAACATCGAAAATTGTTCCCGTCATTCTATTACTTACTGTGGAATCTCCATAAAAAATGGTATCCCATTCTTGTGGATAGATACTTTGTATTCTTTTTTGTGAGGTATAAATTAACTGCTCTGTTGGCAAACCATAATCTTGGACTAATTTGTAATGGGCCCTGAGTTTATCCATATAAAATTTAATTTCATTGTCATTGTTTCTTGATGGTACTTTTAGTTCTTTTCGAATAGAGACGATAAAAGTTTGGTTTCCGTTCACATATTTCCAATCACCTACAAAAACAGTAAACCTGTTGGCTAAATCTTTGTAGTATTTAGGTGAGAAATTATCGTTTATAAACACATCATTATCTGAATAAAAATTATTTAGAGGAACAATTTGTTGGGCGTTTATTGTTGAACTACAAAATAGAATAATAATTAGTATAAATATATTTTTCATGATTACACAAATATACAAACCCCAGTTTTTATGAAAACTGGGGTTTGATTTTTTTACATTCTTGTTAGTGTCACATCTGTTGGGATATTAAAAACAGATGGCTGATCATTTCCTCGCATTCCTGGTTGTAATCGTATTTTTAAGGTTGCAGTTGAAGGTGTAGAGTTTGGGTCAATTGTCATTAGTATGGTTCCTTTGACTCCTTCTATATATGATTGGTTAAACGGTACTGTATTATCATTTATTGAACCCGTCAATACATTTGGCTCTGTAACATTTGCATATAAAATTGTCAACCACATTTGGGTGCCAGTACTAA
>JANPDC010000120.1:0-13368 GCA_031431275.1 Bacteroidota bacterium | reverse complement strand
CTGATTTTTAAAGTTATAGGGCGTGTCCAAATTTGAATCTCTATCGAAATCCAAAACAGGAGCTACATTAAATTGTCCTAAACTGTGCTTGATGGTGGAGCGCAAAATAGCATACATAGCATGCTCATCGTCGAACTTTATCTCAGTTTTTGTTGGATGAATATTGATATCGATTGTGTTTGGCGGCACTTGCAAATAAATAAAATAACTGGGTTGTGAACCTGCAGGTAATAATCCATCAAAAGCAGCCATAACGGCATGATGCAAATATCCATTTTTGATGTATCTATCGTTCACAAAAAAGAATTGCTCTCCCCTATTTCGTTTAGCAAATTCGGGCTTTGCAACAAATCCTTGAATTTGAACAATATCAGTTTCTTCCTTAATTGGAACTAATTTTTCATTGGTTTTACCAGCAAAAATATTCACAATTCGTTGTCGCAAATTCGATTGTGGCAAGTTGAATAATTCGCTTCCGTTATGATAAAACGTGAAATAAATATTGGGATGTGCCATAGCAACACGCTGAAATTCATCTACAATATGTCGATGTTCCACCGTGTCAGATTTCAGAAAATTACGTCGTGCAGGAATATTAAAAAATAAATTTTTTACAGAAAATGAAGTTCCTTTTGGTAAAACAGCAACATCTTGTGTAATAAATTTACTTCCTTCAATGACAATATGCGTTCCTAATTCTTGCTGATCTTGCTTGGTTTTCATCTCCACATGGGAAATTGCAGCAATCGATGCTAATGCTTCGCCACGAAATCCTTTAGTATGTAATGAAAATAAATCTTCGGCCTGACGAATTTTGGAAGTAGCATGACGTTCAAAACACAAACGAGCGTCTGTCACACTCATTCCCAAACCATTATCTATGACTTGAACTAATGATTTTCCTGCGTCTTTAATGATTAGTTTAATGTCGGTTGCTCTTGCGTCAACAGCATTTTCTAACAACTCTTTTACTACAGATGCTGGTCGTTGCACCACTTCTCCAGCGGCAATTTGGTTGGCAACATGATCTGGAAGTAGTTGAATTATGCTCGACAAAATATAGTTTTAAGTTAGGGGTTATAAGTTTTTCTCTTAATTCACAAATTTAAGTATTTTTACTTCGGTTTAAAAGTTAATGAAGTAATAAAAACAAAAAACCTACAAACAAAATTTATAGGTTTCAACTTTACAGTTAAAATTTCTGGTTTGTTTATCGCAATTTTAAATTTCTATAATCAGAAAGTGTAAAAATTTTATATTCCATTCCAAGATTTTTAGCGTTTTCTTCGACAGTTGTTGTGAATCCAATTTTTTTTCTGAGTTCATTGACTTTTTCTGGTGATTGTATTGGCCAAATAAAATTAAAAAATTCTTCTTTCCCTTCGGCATTTATGATAGTTCTTCCTGCACCTTGAGTTCCATAAATTTGTTCTTTCCCTTCACGCATCAACAACCTGTCTTGCATCATGGCGACATTTGTTTTAGGAATTTCTCCATCTGTTCCTGCTTTTTGAATCAAAGGAAAATATTTTGAAATTTCATTAGAATGTTGAATCACATACCAAGTAGCAAGATTTGCAGGTTCGCCAACTAATTTTTTTCCTGGATAACCAAATTTGGCGATTATCTCTTCTATTCTTTTAATGTTTTTAGCATCGGTTTTATTTATAATTTGCCACAAATCACGATTTAATTCTAATTTTGAATAGCCAGTTTCTTTCAGAATTTCAGCTTTTCGAACAGCAGTTGTATTTGAATCTGAAAATTCTCGGAGAATTTGATCCGATTTTAGAATCGCATCTAATTCTGTTTTCAACTCTTGATTAATTCCTGTTTGGGAAAAAGTAATTCCAAAGATAAAAGCGCATAAAACTAAAACTAAATTTTTCATAATTACTTTTCTAATTTCATATTTCCATCAATTTGAAGTTGATTCGAAGGTAACAAATTATCACTCTGAAAAGTCTTACTCGAATTCGCCTCATGTCTCAAAAATGCCATTTTAATTGCTGCAATTGCTGCTTCTGTTCCTTTGTTTCCATGAACTCCACCACTTCTATCAATAGATTGTTGTTCGTTATTATCTGTCAAAACACAAAAAATAACCGGAATATCGCTCAAAACATTCAAATCCTTGATGCCTTGTGTCACGCCATCACAAACAAAATCAAAATGCAAGGTCTCGCCTTTGATCACGCAACCAATTGTAATAACTACATCTGGTTTTTGAGTTTCAATCATTTTTTTAGCTCCATAAACCAACTCAAAACTTCCTGGAACATTCCAACGAATGATATTTTTGTGCATTGCTCCACAATCTGTTAATGCTTCGATCACTCCAGAATACAATCCTTCTGTTATAGCATCATTCCACTCTGAAACAACAATCCCAAACCGAAAATTTTTCGCGCTTGGGATTGTGTTTTTATCGTAGTTCGATAAATTTTTATTTGCTGTTGCCATATTTCTAGGTTTCAGATTTCAGATTTCAGATTTCAGGATCTAAAAAACTGTTATCTGCAAACTGAAATCTATTTTTACTGCGCCATTCCAATATAACCATCAACTTGAGATGCTTCTTGCGAAGTTTCGTACTTTTCTTTTATTTCAGTAAAATACTTCAATGCATCTGCTTTTTGGTTTAAGACCATGGCTGTTTTTCCTGCTTTGAAAAGGAAACGCGGTGTTGTCAATTCATTTTTGTTAGTTTCAGAGGCTTTGATGTAAAACTCTAATGCTTCTTTTGATTTATTCAATTCAGAATTTGCATCTCCAATTGCTCCAATTGCTAACGCTTTTAGCATCATGTCTGATGAACTAAATTTTTCTAAATATTTAATTGCTTCAGCAAACTTTCCAGTATTCAAAAGTGAAATTCCTGTGTAATAATTTGCTAAATTTCCTGCATCAGTTCCAGAATATTGTTCTGCTAATTTAATAAATCCAGATTTACCTTTTTCACCATTCAATGCTAAATTAAACAAAGAATCACCTTTTGGAGCATCTAATGCTAATTTAAAAAATTGCTGTGAAGCAAACATTTCGTTTGCAGCTGTGTCTTGTTTTGGTTCTGACACAAATCTTGTGTAGGCTAGATAACCAACGGCTAATAGAGCAACTAATCCAACCAATCCAAAGATGTATTTTTGATTTTTTTCAACAAACTCCTCAGTTTTATTAGCACTTTCATCTAATTTAGAGAAAACTCCCGCAGTTGTACTGTCTTTTTCGTCAATAATTTCCTCTTGAACTATAGTAGTATCTAATTTTTCTTCTTTTTCTTTTGGTGTTTTGTAACCTCTTTTATTATAAGTTGCCATTAATATTAATTTAGTGAGGTGCAAAAATAAAATTTTTATTCAAATCTAAAAGATGTTTTGTCGTTATTTTTCAATAATTTGCACACGTTTTGAAAATAAGCATAAAATTAATCAAAATTTTCAATATCAGTAGGCTTTTAGATGTATTTAAAAAAAATTTCTTTATTCAATTATAAAAACTTTTCAGAGGCAAATTTCGATTTTGACTCAAAAATAAACTGTTTTGTCGGAAAAAATGGTGCTGGAAAGACCAATGTGCTTGATGCAATCTATCATTTATCCTATGGAAAAAGTTATTTTAATCCATTAGCGGTTCAAAACATTAAACACAATGAAGATTTTTTTGTGATTGATGGTGAATTCGAAAAAACAAACCGTTCAGAACAAATTGTTTGTAGCCTCAAAAAAGGACATAAACGCATTTTAAAACGAAACGGAAAGCCTTATGATAAATTTTCAGATCATGTTGGCTTTATCCCTTTAGTTATTATTTCTCCTGCTGATAGTGATTTAATTGTAGATGGAAGCGAAACCAGACGCAAGTTCATAGATACTGTAATTTCGCAATTAGATAAAGAATATTTAGTCAAAATCATTCAATATCAAAAGATTATAAGTCAGCGCAATGCACTTTTGAAGTATTTTGCACTCAATCAGGTTTTCGAAACCGATACCTTATATATATACAATGAACAGCTTAACGATTTAGGGCAATATATTTTCGAAAAGAGAAAAGAATTTCTCACCAATTTTGTGCCGATTTTTAATAAACACCATCAAACCATTTCTGGATCATCAGAGACGGTTCAACTCAAATATGAAAGTCATCTTTTCAGCAATAATCTCAAAACACTTTTAGAACAAAACATCAATAAAGATCGTGTTTTGCATTACACTTCCGTTGGAACTCACAAAGATGATTTATTATTTGAAATCGATAATTATCCAATTAAAAAATTTGGGTCACAAGGGCAACAAAAATCGTTTTTAATTGCTCTGAAATTAGCACAATTTGAATTTGTGAAAAAACAATCTGGCGAAAATCCAATTCTACTTTTTGATGATATTTTTGATAAACTAGATGAATTTCGAGTCGAAAAAATTGTAGAAATGGTAAACGACGAAATTTTTGGACAAATTTTCATTTCGGATACACATCAAGATCGAACAGAAAACATCATAAAATCTACACATCAGAGTTATAAAATTTTTAATCTATAATTGGTATATTTGTTTAAAAATTCAACACCATGAAAACTATTTTTAAATTATTATTTTGTTCCCTATTTTTTATAAATTGCAATGGGCAAAACTCAAAAAACATCAAAACAATAGTTCCATCTGCATTTTTAGAAAAAATAAAAAGCATTCCAAATGCACAATTAATTGATGTTCGAACTCCAGAAGAATTTGCCTCTCAAAAAATAGAAAATGCAAAAAACATTAATTGGAATGCTAGCGATTTTGAGTCTCAAATTGTATTGCTAGACAAGAAAAAACCTGTGCTCGTGTATTGCAAAGCAGGCGGAAGAAGTAGCAATGCTGCAAAAAAAATGGCAGAATTGGGTTTTACCGAAATCTATGAACTCGAAGGTGGAATTTTAAATTGGAACAATAAAATTCTTTCTAAAAAATAAAAATAAATGTTACAACAATCAACACTACAATTTCTAGAAGATTTAAAAGCCAACAACAATAGAGATTGGTTTTTGGAAAATAAAAAAACCTACGAAACCTTTAAAAAAGACTATTTAGGTTTGGTTTCAGATTTATTAGAAGCCTTGAAACCGCATGATTCATCTCTAGAAATGACGCAAATCAAAGATTGCGCGTTTAGAATTAATCGTGACATTCGGTTTTCTAAAGACAAATCGCCCTATAAAACTCATTTAGGAATTGGAATTTCTGGCGACGGAAAACAGATGACTCGAGCCCATTATTATTTGCATATCGAAAAAAACGCTTGCTTTGTTGGTGGTGGAGTTTATATGCCAATGCCAGATCAACTATTAAAAATTAGAAAAGAAATTGCTTTTTTTCATGACGATTTGAATGAAATTCTTGAAGATAAAAAATTCAAGACTACTTTCGGAAATTTTTCTGCAGACGAGAAATTGAAACTAAAAAATCCGCCAAAAGGTTTCGACAAAGAACATCCAGCAATAGAATTTTTGAAATTTAAAAGTTTTACCGCAGGAACTACTTTCGGTATTCAAGATGCTACAAAAAAAGAATTTGTGGCAAAAGTTGTTGAAATTTTCTTGACCCTAAAACCGTTTAATGATTTCTTGAATCGTGCTTTAGAAACCGATGAATAACCCCAAAAAAAAACTGCTTTTTCTTGGCGAAACCTTTCGAGCCGATGCCATTACTTGGATGAACGGTTTAAAAGAATTTGGCGATTTCGAAATCATGACTTGGGAATTGAAACAATCTGACAAAGGTTTTTTGGGTCGTTTAAAACGAGTTTTTGAATATTGTTTTTGTATTCTAAAAATTAAAAACATAATAAAAACGCAAAAGCCTGACATGGTTCTCGCAGAAAGAGCCACAAGTTATGGCTTTTTAGCAGCAATTTCGGGCGTGAAACCCATTGTAATTGCACAACAAGGAATTTCGGATTTGTGGCCAGAAAACTCGGTTTTATATCCAATAAAAAAAGTAATTCAAAATTATGCCTATAAAAAAGCAAATTTAATTCATGCTTGGGGAACCGTTATGATTCCTGCAATATTAGCATCAAAAGTAGATAAAAATAAAATTTTGGTTTTACCAAAAGGAATTGATTTATCAAAATTTGAAGATAAAAACATTAGTTCTGACACTAAAATTCAAGCCATTGTAACTCGGTCTTTGTATCCTGAATATTGCCATGATATAATTTTGAAAGCCTTTGCTATTCTAAACAAAAAAAACATAGATTTTGAATTGACAATTGTTGGAGACGGAAATCAATTCAAAAAACTAAAGCAACTTTCTCAAGATTTAGGAATTAATTCAAAAGTCATTTTTACAAATAGAATATTCAACACTGAATTACCAAAATTGCTCCAAAAATCGAATTTATACATCAGCATGCCAAATACCGAAGGCGTTTCAGCATCACTTTTTGAAGCAATGGCTAGTAATTGTTATCCGATAGTTTCCAAAATTGAAGGAAACCAATGCTGGATTTCACATCGAAAAAATGGACAATTAGTTGATGTTAATAATTTTGAAATGCTAGCAACAGAAATTATTTGGGCTTTTGAAAACGCAGATTACAGAAAAAAAGTAATTTTAGAAAATCGTAAATTTGTGGAAGAAAATGCAAATTATGCCATCAATATGAAAATTATTACCAAGAAATATCACGAATTAATCAATTTAAAAACCAATTCGTAATGTGTGGAATTAACGGTATTTTACATTTGCAATCCCAGCGAAAAGTCGATGAACGTATTTTGAAAAAAATGCGTGATTCATTGGAACATCGTGGTCCAGACGATGCTGGATTTTTTATTGACAACAATGTGGGTTTGGCACAAAGGCGCCTTTCTATAATTGACATAAGTTCTGCTGGACATCAACCCTTTTTTTCAGAAAATGGTAGGTTTGCAATGGTTTTTAATGGCGAAATTTACAACTTCAAAGAGTTCTATTCTGATATCAAAAGTCATGGTTTTGAAATTAAAACAAATTCAGATACTGAGGTTTTGATGAAACTTTTTCAGATTTATGGACTCAAAATGTTGCAAAAACTCAACGGAATGTTTGCTTTTGTGATTTGGGATAAACAAGAAAAAAAGTTGACAATCGTTCGAGATCGAATGGGGGTAAAACCTTTATATTACTCGTTTTGCAACGAAACATTTTATTTTGCATCGGAGCAAAAAGCACTCTTCACGGCCGGTGTTCCACTAAAAATGTCACAAGACGGTTTGGAAGAATATATTTTTAACCGATTTGTTGCTGGTGAAAATACCTTGTATCAAAACATAAAAAAAATACTTCCTGGACACTTTATGGAAATCCACGAAAGTGGAAAAATAGATATCCAAAAATGGTGGGATTTAAAATCTGAAATTCAAAATCATTCAAAAATTATTAATCCAAAAGAATGGTTTCGAAATACCTTCGATGAATCAATAAAACTTCGAATGGTTAGTGATGTCCCAGTTGGTGTTTTGCTGAGTGGTGGATTAGATTCGTCATCGGTTTTGGCTTCTTTACATCATCAGAAATTTAAAAATATCGAAACTTTCAATATTGGTTTTAAAGAAAAAGAACATAACGAATCTGATTTGGCTCAACGACTAGCTCAAAAGTTCGATTGCGGGTTTAATACTCTAGAACTCGAAAACGAAACCCTTTTTGAAACCCTTTTAAAAGCCACATATTTTCAAGACGAGCCACTCATGCACCTAAACGAACCGCATCTTTTGGCAGTTTCGCAAATGGCAAAATCAAAAGTAAAAGTACTACTTTCAGGCGAAGGAGCAGATGAACTCATGGGTGGTTACACAAGATACAAAGCTTTAAAAAGTCCAAGTTTATTAGCTGTTATTGCAGTAATTAGCAAATTTGGAAACTTTGCAAAAAAACCGAGATATGAAAAATTAGTTCAATATTCGAAAATAAAAAACCCGAATGATTTGATACTTTTTAATGGATCTAATTTTTATCCACAGGGAATTTCGGAACATTTTGGGATTCAAAAATTTCCCGAAAATCAATATCGAAGTCAAATTTTAGAAGAAGCAAAATCCTTATATCCAAATAATTTGCGTCGTCAAGCATTATTTTTCGATCAACACACCTATTTATGTTCGCTTTTAGACAGAAATGATCGATGCACTATGGGAACATCGATTGAATGTCGCGAACCATTTTTGGATCCAAGATTAATCGTTGGGCTTGGAACTTTAGAGGATAAATGGCTTTTTACTGGTAAAAAAGGGAAGTTTATTTTAAAAGATACTATGAAATATCGTTTGCCAGATGAAATTTTAAATTTCAAAAAAGTAGGTTTAAGTTCTCCTTGGGGCGATTATTTAACTAAAAACAAATTGTTTGTCGAGGAAATAGAACAATTTAAAAAAAGTGAAATTTTCGAAATACCATATTTTGAGAATATAAATGCCACAAAATTAATCGAAAATTTTCAAAAAGGCGATGTAAAAATGCTACCCTATATATTACCTTTATTTATGATGCACATTTGGAAAAAAAATATGTCAATAAATTTAGTTCTACATTAGATTTAGTATAAATTTGAAATCAAAATAAATACACCTTTTTAAACCATAATTTAGATGGAAATCAAAAAACAATTTTCGTTAAAAAAATACAATACTTTTGGAATCGAAGCCAAAGCAAAAGAGTTTGTTGCGGTTCATTCTATTATGGATTTAGATTTAATTTTAAAAGAAAACCAATCTAAAAATAAATTTATTTTAGGAGGCGGGAGTAATATGCTATTGACAAAAGACCTTGATGCACTCGTAATTCATGTAGATTTGAAAGGCAAAAAAATCATTAACCAAAATGATGATTTTGTTTGGATTGAAAGCCAAGCAGGCGAAAACTGGCACGAATTAGTACTCTGGACAATCAATCAAAATTTTGGAGGATTAGAAAATATGTCACTTATTCCTGGAAATGTTGGTACAACTCCAGTTCAAAACATTGGTGCCTACGGAACTGAAATTAAAGATACCTTCGTTTCTTGCGATGCCATAAAAATCGAAAATCAAGAAATGAAAACTTTTACAAATTCTGAATGCAGATTTGGGTATCGCGAAAGTGTTTTCAAAAACGAAATAAAAGATCAATATATTATTACATCTGTGGTTTTTAAACTCACTAAAAAGAACCATAAAATCAACATTTCTTATGGCGATATCAAATCCGAATTAGATAAAAAAAATATTTTAATTCCCAGTTTGATTGATGTTAGTAATGCGGTAATTTCCATTCGGCAAAGTAAACTTCCTGATCCAAAAGAATTAGGAAATAGTGGTAGTTTTTTTAAAAATCCAATTTTATTAAAGAAAAATTTTGAGTTCATTCACAAAAAATTTCCAGAAATGAAATTCTACGAAATTTCTGAAACCGAAGTCAAAGTTCCAGCAGGTTGGCTCATTGAGCAAGCGGGTTTTAAAGGAAAACGTTTTGGCGATGCAGGAATTCATAAAAATCAAGCCTTGGTTTTAGTAAATTATGGAAATGCCACTGGGCAAGAAATTTTGAAGGTTTCAAAAGAGGTTCAAAAAACAGTTTTCGAAATGTTTGGAATTGAAATCGAAGCCGAAGTTAATATAATATAGAAATTTAAAGAAAATGTACATTCCAGATATTTACAAAAACGAAAACAAAGCAGAAATAACAGATTTTATTAATGAAAATGGATTTGCTGTTTTAGTAAATCAGACTAATCAAAAACTTTGGGGAACTCATATTCCATTAATTCTAGAAAAAAACGATTCTGGAAAAGAAGTTCTTGTGGGACATATTTCAAAAGAAAATCCACAAAGCAAAAGTTTTGACAATGACAACGAAGTTTTAGTGATTTTTTCGGGAGCACA
Organism: Bacteroidota bacterium; assembly: GCA_031431275.1. GTDB lineage: Bacteria > Bacteroidota > Bacteroidia > Flavobacteriales > Flavobacteriaceae > Flavobacterium. Next base: position 3,482 of record JANPDC010000120.1, on the reverse strand, counting down.
TTCTTATATTTCATCATCCTGGTATGATCATGAAAATGTACCAACTTGGAACTATTTAGCCGTTCATATTTATGGAAAGGTTCGAATTTTGAATTATGAAAAATCGATTGAACATTTAAAAAAACTCGTTGACAAATACGAAAGTAATTCGTCAAATCCTGTTCGTATTGAAGACTTGTCAAAAAAAACAATGTTACAAGCAAAAGGAATAGTTGCTTTTGAAATTGAGATTGATGAAATTCAGGCCGTTAAAAAAATGTCCCAAAATAGAGATGATAAAAACTATAAAAACATTATTTCAGAACTCGAAAAAACCAGTAACTTTCAAGAAATTGAAGTTTCAAAAGTGATGGGAAAATGTCCTAGATGACTTTTTAGAATAAATCCTTTTAGGTAATTCGTAATTCGAAAATTAAAAAAGTATATTTGCACACGTTTTTAAAAATTGTTTGCCTATATGTTTAGTTTTACTTTCTATTTTTTCATTGTTGTTGTTGCAATTCAATTTCTATATTATGTGATTGTTTTTAGGCTTTTTGCATTTGCAAAACAAGAAGAAAAACCTAAAACTAACCTTCCAATTTCCGTTATTGTTTGTGCCAAAAACGAGCAAGAAAATCTACTAAAATACGTTCCAATTTTATTAGAACAAGAATATCCAAACTTCGAAATTGTGCTTATTGACGATGCCTCGCGTGACGATTCGTTAGATATTATGGAAGAATTTGAAAAACAAAATTCTAAAATAAAACTCGTTAAAGTGGAGAATAATGAAGCTTTTTGGGGAAATAAAAAATTTGCTTTAACCCTTGGAATCAAAGCAGCAAAATACGATAATTTACTTTTTATTGATGCTGATTGTTATCCAAATTCAAAGAATTGGATTCAAGAAATGAGTGCTAAATTCTCAAAAAATACTGGTATTATTTTAGGATATGGCGCTTATGAAAAAATCAAAGGTTCGTTCTTGAATAAAATGATCCGATTTGAAACTTTATTTAGTGCAATCCAATATTTTTCTTGGGCAAAATTAGGTAAACCATACATGGGCGTTGGTCGAAATTTGGCTTACAATAGAAAAGAGTTTTATGAAGTAAATGGATTTAATTCGCACATGAAGATTCGCTCTGGCGATGATGATTTATTCATAAACGAAGTTTCAAATTCTGAAAATACTAGCATCTGTTTCTCGCCAGAAAGTTTTACTTATTCCGAGCCAAAAACGAGTTTAAAAGATTGGATTTTTCAAAAAAGACGGCACATAGCCACCGCAAATCATTATAAACTTTATGACAAAATGCAATTAAGTCTTTTTTATTTCACTCAATTTTCATTTGTATTATTGAGTGTTTTTCTTATAGTTTTTGAATTTCAATGGATGATAGTCCTAGCAATCATTAGTTTTCGATATCTGTTTACATGGACAATTGTTGGCTATTCAGCATCAAAATTAAAAGAAAAAGATATAATGTATTGGTTTCCAATAATTGAAATAACATTAATTTTTTCGCAGTTGTACTTTTTTGTTCTAAATTTATTCTCAAAACCCGTATATTGGAAATAAACAAATACATAGAAAAAGCAAAAAAAGGCGATCAAGTAAGTTTTACTTTTTTGTTGAACCATTATTGGAACGAGGTTTATGGTTTTATGCTCAAAAGAACTGAAAACGAAACAGATACTGAAGACATTACTATTGAAACTTTTTCGAAAGCATTTGATAAATTATCGAGTTATAACTCTGAATTTCAATTCAATACTTGGCTAATTGCAATTGCAAAAAATGTACATATTGATTTGTTACGCAAAAAAAAATCGAGTCATTTTCTTGAAATAACCGACAACGAGGATCAACAAGCCTACAATGTTGCAGATACTACACCATCCGCAGAAGATGAACTAATTACAGAACAAAACTTGTCGCAATTACTTCAGTTTATCAAGCAATTAAAACCAAATTATCAAGAAGTAATTCAACTTCGCTATTTTCAAGAATTATCCTATCAAGAAATAGCAGAACAACTAGAAGAACCTTTAAATAATGTGAAAATTAAATTACTTCGTGCCAAAAAACTACTAGCAGAAATCATAGAAAGCAAAAATTAAAATATTCTATTTCAGTATTTTAACAAAATTTTAAAAAATATTTAAGATTTAACATACTAAAGTTAATAAGACAAGCGTTATCAATAAAAAGAACCTTGCTTATGTAACATTGATACTTAACCCCTAAATATTTTTATCATGTCAAATTTAAGTATCTTCGACAACCGTTGGACAGAGTTAGTTTTTGAAGGCAAAAACCAAGAATACGGCGCTTTCCAACTTCGCAAAGAAAATTCTAGAACCTCAATGATTGCTTTTTTTTCTGGAATCTCACTCATGGGAGTTTTGTTTGGATCATTTATGGTTTTTAGTTCTTTTACAGCCCCAGCGTCAATTCCTGATCCTGAAAAAATTCATGGCCCTATCGTAGTTAATGTGGAGCCACGAAAACAACCTGAAGAAAAACAACCTGAAATCAAAGTTAAAGAGCAACAATCAGTTGTTAAAGAAAAAATCGATAAAAAAGATTTAAAGAATATCGTTTTGGTAGATCAAAAACTTGCAACAGATTTAATCAAAACTAAAACAGATCCAGTAACCTCAACAAACCCAGACACTGGTAATGGAAAACCAACAGGAAACCCAACTACAAATCCAATTCCACCTGGTGGTGGTGGTGGTGAAACTGGGTTGGTTCCTGATGTAACAAAAAAACCAGTTGGTCCAGTTTCTACTGATGGATTAGACAAAATGCCAACTTTTCCTGGTGGAATTGACAAATTCAGAGAATTTGTTGGAAATAATTTCCAAAAACCAGATTTCGACGAAGAAAAAACAGTTACCGTTTATGTATCATTTGTGATTGAACTTGATGGTTCTTTAAGCAACATCAAAGTGCTAAGAGACCCAGGATATGGCCTAGGAAAAGAAGCAATTCGGGTTCTAAATTCACTAAAAACCAAATGGACAGCAGGAATTCTAGATGGCGAAAAAGTTAGAACAGCATATACTTTACCAATTGCGATCCAAATGCAATAGTCCAAAATAAATGCATCAAAAGCAGAACTTTTCGGTTCTGCTTTTTTTATGTCTTGTTTATAAAAATCAGAAATCAATATTTCATATCTTTGCATTCAAAATTATTCAGAAATGGAATCAGTTTTAGAAAACATACTACCTGTTGAAACCGAAAGAAGAGATGCAAAACCAAAATGGTTGAAAGTAAAACTTCCAATAGGTCAAAAATATACAGAACTAAGGGGTTTAGTTGACAAATACAAACTCAATACTATTTGCACCTCGGGCAGTTGTCCAAACATGGGCGAATGCTGGGGTGAAGGAACAGCAACTTTTATGATTCTTGGGAATATTTGCACCCGTTCTTGTGGATTTTGCGGTGTAAAAACAGGTCGTCCAGAAACGGTTGATTGGGATGA
>JANPDC010000119.1:0-2267 GCA_031431275.1 Bacteroidota bacterium | reverse complement strand
CTAACGTTTCGTGGCTTGGCGTCAGTTGGGGATTTGGTTGGCCAAAAGTATAAATTAAAGACCAAACTTACAATTACAAAACCAACTTTAAAGTTCGCCTAAAACCCCAATTACGCCAAACCGCTGTTGTGCGTAGTCAATTTATTTAGTTACTTATTTTTTTATATTAAATATCTTTGCATTAACTTTATGATTATCAATTATCAACTCATTTGCCGTTAAAGTTTGATAAACTTCTAAACTATAATCATTATAAAATGCCTCTACTTTTTTTGCAATTAAATTTCCACCTATAATTATCGGGCCTTCAGTGTAGAGATTTTCACAAATAAAATCTCCACCAACATACAAACGACAGCCTTGAACATTTGAAGAATTACCTTGTACTACTAAATTACCAGTTACCATAATAGAATTAATCTTTAAATCTCCACTAACTGTCAAATTACCGTGGTGAACATAACTTTGATTTCCTATTTTTTTAATTATTTTATCTTTCTTTTCTATAGTTGACACATTATTTATTAAATCAATACAAGCAAATACTAATTCGGGCTCTTGTTCTTCAATTTTTGAATAAAAATTTGATATTGTAATTGAATAATTTTCAAGAAAAATACTTTCAATGATTTCATTCAATTTTTTTAAATTTGATTCGGAAATTTTTATTTTAGGCAAATATTCCAATATTTTGTCCTCTGAAAGTTCATATGACTTTTTTGGCGCAGGTAGTTTTTCATTTTTACTTTTTTTCATTATTTCAATTAAATACGCAAGTACATTTCTACTATATTTAGATGCAGAGGCAGCATTGAGAACTGAAAATTCATAATTTTTCTTCATTCTTGGATTTAAACCTTTTTGTTCAATTAAGTATTTAACAACTTTAATTGCTCCAAATTCTGCTGCGCGTCTTAAATATTCATTTTCTTCTAACTTTCCCTTAAAATTAACTCCAGAGTTTATTAACATTTCGATTAATTCAACATTGTCCTTTGTTACGGCACAATCCATTACTGTTTGATTATTTACCGTTACAAAATTTAATTCAACATTATCCTTGATTAACTGACTTATGTTAGATAAAATCTCTTGGTTTTTATTTATTGTACTTTCTAATTTAAGTTCAAACTTTGACTTTTCCATCTCAAAAATGTCATATGTATATAGATAGTTTAAGTCATTTATACTTGAAATCAAGTTTACAATTTCGTGTTGTTTTTCATTCATTTTCTATATCTTGTTTGTTGTTTCTATTTTTTGATTAAGCACAACGTCTCGTGGCTTGGCGTCAGTTAGGGATTTGATTAGCCAAATGTATCGATTAAAAAACCAACTTCCAAGTACAAAACCAACCTATGAGTTTGCCTAAAACCTCAATTGCGCCAAACCGCTGTTGTGTGCTGTTTTATTATTATTCAATAAATTCTTTATATGCACTATACTCAGCAGTATTTTTACTATACTTATTGTATAAAAGTTCATTTCTATCAAGTACTGCAGATTTTTCAATTACTTTCCAATTTTTGTCGTCGATAATCTCAGAATACTTAGTGTAAGAGATGATCCAATAGCTTTTTTTGTCTTCATTTGTAAATCTCAAAATTCTACCAATTCCAGAAGCTGAATTATAGATGCTATTCTTAAGTTCTTCATCCATAACCTTGTCATTAAATTTTAATATATCTTTAAAAGTTGTATTATACATTTTGTTAAAATCGACAGATTTCAATAATTTACTATTTTCATCAAATTTGAACCAATGACCGACACACATATCTAAATTTGAATATCCAAGACCATTACAATAAACTGTGTAACTTTTCAAATTTCCATTTGGGAAATAGTCTAGAATGACTTGGTAAGAAACATACATGTTTTTACTGTATTTTGTTTTTTTTATTTCAAAACTGTAAAACTCGTGAATATATGTTAAATTACCATTACTAAAGTGTAAGACTTTATGTGTCGGATTAAAATCTTTTTTAATTTCTATTTTATTGTCAACTAATAATTTTTTATACTCCAAGCTATTTTTGAAGTACATTTTATTTTTTGTTAGCTTCGGGATTTTAATTCCTTTGACTATATCAAAATCATCTTTTAAGTTATAAATAGTTTTCTTTTGGGCAAAACAATTTGCCTTGAGACTTAATATAATAATTAATATTTGTAATATGTGTTTCACCTAGTTTTTTTTAAATAGCACACAACGTCTCGTGGCTTGGAGTCAGTTGGGGATTTGATTAGCCAAATGTATCGATTTA
>JANPDC010000118.1:0-7899 GCA_031431275.1 Bacteroidota bacterium | reverse complement strand
GTTTCAAATCTCACTCTAAAGATAGAAATTGAAACCACGCTACTTTTCTTATTTTTTTTCTGAATTACAATTCCTTTATAAAAAACGGTTTGACCTGGTCGATATATCGCTCGATCTAAAAATAATTCTACTTTGGCTCTGTGCTTTTCGTCATAATCGTTGTTGCTATCTTCAAAGTTAGATAGATAATAACTACTCTGAATTTTAACGGAATCATGATCTTTAAATAATTCTAAACTCAAATTTTCATATGATTTTTTTGGATTTTTTTTAAATTCAACAATGCCGCTTTTATTGGTTTTGAGATTAAAGTGTTCGCTTTTAATAGTAACATTTTCAATTGGAAATCCTGTTTTTCTATCTAAAACTTGATAGATATCTGTATTTTTTTTTGAACTTGCTAAAACCGAAAAATTAGTAACCGAAATAATTTCAAAATCATTAGTTTTAGTATCGTTTTCATTATTTGAGCTTTCAAAATGCACCAAATAATTCCCTAAATCTAAATTTGGCAAAAGAACTTCAGTTGAATATTGAAAATAATCACGTTTATTCTGAAGTTTATAAGTTGAAATTTTTGTTGCTTTGGTTTTCAAAACTTTTTCAATAAAATTCAAATTTTCAATTGATTTTGGATTTTGGATTTTTTTATCAATTCTAAAAAAAGATATTTTCAAATCATCAATATTTTTGTAATTTATGAAAGCACGTGAGTTTTCGTTTGGATAAATAAATTTTTGAAGTTCAATATTCAGAAATTTAGACTCAATTCTTTGTTTTTCTCGAATAGCAGAACCATATGAATTTGTGCTATTTTTAGTTTTTATAATACTATCTAAAATTGAAATTGACTTGTTGTTAAAATCTATATTCTTAATTTTTTCAGCATTTTGACTATAAATCAGTGCTTTTTTCAACTGAATTTTTTGAATCAAATCATCGTCAGTAGTCTCTTTTTGAATTGCATTTAAAGGAATTAAAAATTGTAAACTAGATTTTAAAACATATTCATTAAAAAATTGAATCCGTTCGAATTTATTTTCAATAGTTGGATTGTTTTTTTCGAGTTGCTGATAAAAATCAACAACCCTTAACAGATTTTTATCTGCGATTAAATCAAAATTGCCTTTGATAAATGTATCTGAATTCCCGTAAAAATAATTTTCATAATCCATGAAATCCTTTGGATTATAACTATATAATTGAAGTTTAGATTTATAAAATTCAATATTTTCTTTTAATAAATATTCAAACAACGTTTGCTTTTTGAATTCTTCAAGTTCAAAATATTCAAAAACAGGCTCATATGCTAGTAATGAAATCGATTTCAAAACCGTTTCGTTTTCTAAAGTATTCAATAATGATATGTCTATTTTTTCTTCAAAATTACTTGTTGACCAAGACAAAATATTAGTCGATATTGAATCTGTTTTGATACGTTGTTGTATGTTATATTTTTGTCTGTTGTAATACGAATTCAAACATTTTGCATAAACCAAATTCAAAATAGCTTTGGAAGGAATTGAAACTTGCTTGATTTCATTTTCTAAATTATAAAGGATTTTTGTTTGTGCATTTTCATCGACGGTTTGCAAAAACTTAGAGCGATAGAAAAAACATCTAATAATTTCTACTTCGTTTTTATTAGATTTTGCTTCTAGATAAATTTTTTCAACAATTTCATTGGCAGATTTTGGTTTGCCCACTTTTTCAAAACCAACGACCTTGGTCCATAATTCCTTATTATTTTGACCAATTACAGAAATAGAAAGCAATAAAACGAAGTAAATAATTTTTTTCATGGTAGGGTTTTCTTTAATAGAGTGCTTTTTTGTAAAAAAGGTTGGGACAAAAGTTTATTTTTATTATAAATGATAATCCTATTGTAAATTTCCAATAAAATTGCTCACAAACTAATCCATTTTCTTATTTTTGAAGCATGAAACAAATTGTTTTAATCATCCTGTTATTTTCAAACATCATGTTTTCTCAAACTAATTTTGATAAAGCCGAAAAACTATTTCAGCAAAACAACTTTGCTGTAGCAAAACCATTATTCGAAGACTTTCTAAAAGAAAATCCAAATCATCTCAAATCATTAGAATATCTAGGTGATATGTATGGCGCAGAAAAAAACTGGGATAAAGCCAAAAGTTATTACGAAAAACTAAAAACCTTGAAACCAACCGAAGCCAATTATTTTTTCAAATATGGTGGAGTTCTCGGAATGAAAGCCAAAAACGCCAATAAATTTGCTGCCCTTGGAATGATTCCAGATGTTAAGGCCGCTTTCGAAAAAGCCATTGCGTTGAACCCGAAACACATTCAGGCACGTTGGGCATTAGTCGAATTGTACATTCAATTGCCAGGCATCGTTGGAGGCAGCGAACGCAAGGCACGAAAATATTCAGACGAATTATTAGCAATTTCTCCCGTTGACGGCTATTTGTCAAAAGGCAGAATTGAAGAATATTTTGATAATTACGACAAAGCCGAAATTCAATTCAAAAAAGCACACGAAATTGGAAAATCAAAAACTACCTATTTAAAATTATACAATTTATACACAACTAAATTGAAACAACCCGAAAAAGCAACCGAACTAAAAAAAGAATTTAATGCCCCCTAACCCCCGAAGGGGGAATGAGCAACTTGTAAACAAAAATAATAAAACAAATAATAAACCATACACTCACTTTTACATAAAGTTAAAATGCAATCAAACAACACACTAAACTTAAATACAAATTCAGAAATTCCCCCTTCGGGGGCTAGGGGGCTACATTTTATAGCCATCGGTGGAAGCGCCATGCACAATCTCGCTCTCGCATTGCACAACAAAGGATATCAAGTCACAGGTAGCGACGATGCTATTTTTGAGCCATCAAAATCGAGATTAGACAGAAAAGGAATTTTACCAGTAGAATTGGGTTGGTTTCCAGAGAAAATTACATCAAATATCGAAGCAATCATTCTCGGAATGCACGCAAAAGCAGACAATCCAGAATTATTGAAAGCGCAAGAACTAGGACTAAAAATCTTTTCGTACCCAGAGTTTCTATTTGAACAATCCAAACACAAAACCCGAGTAGTCATTGGAGGATCACACGGAAAAACGACCATAACTTCCATGATTTTACACGTCATGCACTATCACAACATCAATGTCGATTACATGGTGGGTGCACAACTCGAAGGCTTTGATACCATGGTTCATCTCACAGAAGAAAATGATTTCATCGTTCTTGAAGGCGATGAATATCTGTCTTCTCCCATAGATCGCCGTCCAAAATTTCATTTATATCAACCCAATATTGCATTGATTTCTGGAATTGCATGGGATCATATCAACGTTTTTCCAACCTATGAAAACTATGTGGAACAATTCGAAATTTTTATTAAAAAGATAACTAACGGAGGAATTTTGGTTTATAATGAAGACGATCCCGAAGTGAAACGTGTTTGCGAAAAAGCCACCAATCCAATTCGAAAATTGCCCTATTCTACTCCGAATTACAAAGTCGAAAACGGAATTACTTTGCTCGAAACTCCCGAAGGCGACATGCCAATCGAAGTTTTTGGAGCGCATAATCTCAATAATTTGGCTGGAGCCAAATGGATTTGTCAAAACATGGGCGTTGATGAAGCCGATTTTTATGAAGCAATTGCAAGTTTCAAAGGAGCAAGCAAACGATTAGAAAAAATTGCTGAAAGTAAAACAAAAGTAGCCTACAAAGATTTTGCACATTCACCAAGTAAAGTTGCAGCAACTACCAAAGCCGTGAAAGAACAATTTCCAAATAGAACTTTAGTTGCTTGTTTAGAGTTGCATACATACAGCAGCCTCAATTCAGAATTCTTGAAAGAATACGAAGGCGCACTAGAATATGCCGATGTTGCTGTGGTTTTTTATTCGCCAGATGCAGTAAAAATCAAACAACTCGATGAAGTCTCGTATGAACAAATTGCAACCGCTTTCAACAGAAAAGATTTGATCATTTATACGAATCCAAAGAATTTTAAAGACTATTTATTTGGTTTAGATTTAGAAAATTCCGCTTTGTTGTTGATGAGTTCAGGAAATTATGGCGGATTAAATTTTGATGAGGTGAAAGAGTTAGTAATCAAATAGATGCTTGTAGATTACAGTTTACAACTTTACACTTTTTTTAACAATTTAAATATAAAATAATTTGGAACAAAATTCTTTTCCGATAACCAATTGGGCAGAAGACGACAAACCTCGCGAAAAACTAATGCTCAAAGGCAAAAATGCTTTGAGTGATGCCGAGTTAATAGCAATTCTAATTGGTTCTGGAAGCAGAAACGAGTCAGCAGTTGATTTGAGTAAAAGGGTTTTAGCAAGTGTTGACAACAATTTAAACGCTCTAGGAAAGCACTCACTTGAGCAACTTTGCAAATTTAAAGGAATTGGAGAAGCAAAAGCAATATCTATAATTGCAGCCATGGAACTGGGTCGACGTCGCAGAACCGAAGAAACAATAGAACTCAAAAAAATAACTTCAAGTAAAGAAGTTTTTAATTTAATGCAACCGATTATTGGAGAATTGGCTCACGAAGAATTTTGGATTTTATACCTCAATAACGCCAACAAAGTCTTGCATAAAGCACAACTAAGCAAAGGCGGCATGACAGGAACTGTAGTTGATATTCGTATTGTTTTTAAAATGGCATTGGAGCAAAATGCAACTTCAATTATTTTAGTTCACAATCACCCTTCGGGAAATTTAAAACCATCTGATGAAGACATTTCGATTACAAATAAGTTAAAACTAGCAGGTGAGCATCTTCAAATTTCAATACAAGATCATGTAATTGTTACAGAAAATGGACATTTTGGATTTAGAGATGAAAATTTATTATAAAAAATGAAAAACAAGATAAAACATATATTTTTTGATTTAGATCATACACTTTGGGATTTCGATAAAAATTCAGAAGTTGCATTCGATAGAATTTTCAAGGCAAATCACCCAAATATAAATACCCAGTTATTCATAGAAAAATATGTTCCAATCAATCAAGCCTGTTGGAAATTATTTCAAAACGATGAAATAACACATCACGAATTGCGTTACAATCGTTTGAAGCACACTTTTGATACAATAGACTATGAAGTTACCGATGCAGAAATTGACACCATTGCAAATGATTATTTAGAATTTTTACCTCAAAGTAATTTACTATTTGATGGTGCAATCGAAATTTTAGAATATCTCGTATCGAAATATGAATTGCATATTATCACCAATGGTTTTGCGGAAGTTCAAGCAAAAAAAATTAATAATTCAAACATAAATCAGTATTTCAAAAGCATCACAAACTCGGAAATGGCAGGTGTAAAAAAACCAAATCCGAAAATTTTCGAACATGCGTTACAAATAGCGAATGCAAAAAAATCAGAAAGCATCATGATTGGAGATTCGCTAGATGCTGATGTTCAAGGCGCAATAAACTTTGGCATTGATGCTATTTATTTCAATTCAAATAATGAAAATGCCACTATTGATGTTTTAGAAATTTCAAATTTATTAGAATTAAAAAAATATTTTTAAAAATATAACATGAAAAAATCAATCCTTTTTATAGCATTATTTATCTCTGGAATTGCTGTTTCACAATCGCTAAACAATTACAAGTATGCTCTAGTTGAAAGTAAATTCAAATTTCAAAAATCACCAAATCAATATAATTTGAATACATTAACCAAATTATATTTTCAAAAAATCGGAATGCAATCTTTTTTAGATTCTGAAGTTTTACCAACAGAAGTTGCCAACGAAAATTGCAATAAAATATATGTTTCTGCCGAAGAAAACAGCAATATGTTTTCAACAAAAGTAAAAATCATCATCAAAGATTGCCAGAATAAAATTCTTTTTACATCAGACGAAGGCATGAGTCGTGAAAAAAGTTTCGAAACCGCATACAACCAAGCGTTTAGAATTGCATTGACATCTTCGGAAAGATTGAAATACAAATACAATGAAAAAAAGCAGGAAATTGAAACAGAAAAAAGTCGTGGACAAATTGGCGAACCTGTTTCAACAGAAATAGTGAATACCATTGTCAAACCTTACAGTGCTAATAAAATCGAAAATGGTTATAAATTATTTCCAAGCGATGATAAGTCTAAATTCATCATTCTAAAAACATCAAATCCTATTGTTTTTATAGCACAAAAATTAGATGACACTAATCAAAATGGTGTTTTGATTCGTAAAACCAATGATTTGTATTCGTTTGAATACTACAAAAACGGAAAATTAGTTCAAGAGGATATCAATATACTTTTTTAGAAATCTATAAATGAAAAAACTAATCCCATTTCTCATTTTCGTTTTATTTTCCTGTAAACCAAATATTGAATCCGATTATTTTGTAGCCATAGCAGAAAACGATGTTATTTTGTTAGAACCAAAAGATGGTGAATGGAGAAAGGAACATCCTGAAAAAGGTCAAAATTTTGATCAATACAAAAAATCAAAATACCTAAAACCAAACGAAAATTCCAATGTAATTTATTTAAAACCTATCGGAAACTTAAATCCTTTACAAAAAAAGCAAGTTGAATTAACCCGAGAATTTTTAACGATTTATTTTCAACTCGAAACTAAAGTTTTAGATTCAATTTCAAATAAATTAATTCCAAAAAAAGCAAGAAGAATTGGTAACGAAAACCACGAACAACTCTTGGCATCTTTTATTCTAGATTCTTTACTCAAAAAAGAAAAACCATCAAAGAAAATTGCACTAATGGGAATTTCTCAATTAGATTTATATCCAAAACCCGAATGGAATTATGTTTTTGGTTTAGCATCCTACGTCGATGCAGTTGGAGTAAGTTCGATTTATAGACTTCAAGATGAAAAATTAACAACTCAAAATTTTAATATTTGTTTGTCACGATTGCTAAAAATAAGTTCTCATGAAATTGGGCATATGTTTGGTTTACACCATTGTCTTCATGCAAACTGCAACATGAACGGAAGTAATTCTCTTGAAGAAACTGACGCTTCTGTAGCAAGATTATGTTCGGAATGTCAGCAAAAATTACAAACGTCAATCTCATATAAAAATGCGAAAAGGCTCAAAGAATTGTCGGATTTTTATAAGAAAAATGATCTAAACGAAGAATATAATATGATGCAACTCGATTTAAATAAATTCTAAAATCCTCAATATCCATACTTTCCCTTCCATCGATTTCTCAAAAATTCACGAGTTGAAATTTCCCTAGAATTGTTTCCAGGATTATAAAAAACCGTTTCAGAAATTTCTGATGGCAAAAACTCTTGATCCGTAAAATTGTTGTCAAAATTGTGAGCATATTTATATTCATCTCCATAACCCAATTCCTTCATTAGTTTAGTTGGAGCGTTTCGCAAATGAATTGGAACTGACAAATCGCCCGTTTGTTTCACAACTTGTTGTGCATTTCCTATAGCCATATAACTCGCATTACTCTTGGGTGAAGTTGCCAAATAAATAGCACATTGGCTCAAAATAATACGGCTTTCAGGATAACCAATTGTTGAAACTGCTTGAAAAGTATTGTTAGCCATCACAAAAGCAGTTGGATTAGCATTTCCGATATCCTCACTTGATAAAATGAGCATTCTGCGGGCAATAAACTTCACATCTTCGCCACCTTCAATCATTCTCGCAAGCCAATACACTGCACCATTTGGATCGCTTCCGCGAATAGATTTTATAAAAGCCGAAACAATATCATAATGTTGCTCACCAGTTTTGTCATACAAAACAGTATTCTTTTGAACCAAATGAAGCACAATTTCATTTGTAATTTCAATTTTATCAGTAACAGACGCATTGATGACTAACTCAAAAATGTTCAATAATTTTCTGCCATCTCCA
>JANPDC010000117.1:0-3767 GCA_031431275.1 Bacteroidota bacterium | reverse complement strand
TAAAATTAGACTCGATAGCTCAGTTGGTAGAGCACATCACTTTTAATGATGGGGTCCTGGGTTCGAGCCCCAGTCGGGTCACAATTTTTTACTTCTTTATGCTAAGACTCGATAGCTCAGTTGGTAGAGCACATCACTTTTAATGATGGGGTCCTGGGTTCGAGCCCCAGTCGGGTCACTAGAAGTCGAGCATTTAGTTCGGCTTTTTTATTTTAAAGTCGAGGGCCACGTGGAGAAACGGTAGACTTGCCAGCTTGAGGGGCTGGTGCTCGCAAGGGCGTGTGGGTTCAAATCCCACCGTGGTCACAATAATAAATCGTAAATAATTCTGTTTGAATTTTTACGATTTTTTTATTTTATAAACGTTTAAGGCACGAAATCTTCTAATTGAAAACAAATAACATTATCAAAAAAAAACGTCCGCAAATTGCGAACGCCTCTTTCAATTAACCTACTTTTATATTTTTATTTCAACATGTCTGTAATCGATTTTAATTCTTTTAGGTCAAGGTTTGAATTTTTTAATGCTGACAAAATTGATAGTACTGATGTTGGATTCATGTCATTTCCTAGAACTCTTATGATTCCAAAACCTGTATCTGATTTATTTCCATAGATTACAAACTCCGAAATATGATCGTCACTACCAATAAAATTGACTGATGCTCCCTCTTTTCCAGATCCAAATTTCATCAATTGTTGATAGGTAGTTGTATCTTTTAGTATTTCATTTACTTTTTTTCGTTCCGTTTCAAATTGTGATTTGTTTTTTTCATTGATTTTAAAAAACAAAACATTCATTTTATCAAACGATTTTAATGCTTGTGATTGTTCAGAAGAGAGCTTTGTTTTATCCATATTCAACATACTTGGCGAAACATCAACCTGAACAAAATTTTTATTCTCGGTGTTTTCAACAAAATAATTCTCTAATGTTGGTTTCGAATTGCAACTTGTTAATAGTACAAAAAACAAAATTGCTGGGTAGAAAATCAGTTTCATAACTAACGTTTTGTTTTAGATGCTTTCTTCAATTCATCGCCTCCAGGCAAATTCATTTTATTGGTCAATGACGATAATTCATTGAGATCAAAATTCCCTGTTAATGACATTAAAACGGTTTGATTTTGTTTTCCCGCCCCTTCAATAAACATAAACAATTCTTTGATTTGAGAATCTGTTGCTCCAGATTTTACATAAATTTTGACATTACGACCATTGTCATTAACACGCATCAATTCTTCGAGACTTGTTGTTTTCAAAAAACTTTCTGTCGATGCTTTCATATCTAATGCAGTTTTCGCATTGTTGGTTACAAAAACTTTCAAGTTATCTAATTTTTTGATAAGTGAAATGTATTGTTGTGATTCTTTGTCTGAGGAATCCATTTTGACTTTGCTCATCAAATCGAACATTTTATTGTTGACCACAATTGAGGTCACATTGTCTTGACCATCAAATTTATCGAGGAATGTTTGTGCAAAAAAAGTATTTGATACTAATGCAATTACTAATGTGATTATGATTTTTTTCATGATTTCTAATTTTTTATTTTATAAAAACTCTATTTTTTGTTACTTCAAATTCTTTAATATAGGATACACTTTCTATGCCAACATTTACATTTTGAGACAACATTTGTAATGCTTTTTGAGTTTCTTGAAATGCAATTTCTGGAGTTTTAAAGGTTCCTAATCCTTGTTCGATTTCTGATTGTTGATTGTTTAATGAATAGAACGTTGCAACTCCTAACAAAACAGCAACAGATGCTGCAATTGATAACCACATTACTTTTCGTTTTTTAGTTTTTAGTGGAATTTCTTGCGTGAATTCTTGTTGTTTTGTTTGAGAATAATAATCGAATACAAGTTTGTATTGTTCCAAATGCTGCGCAACATTTGTTGAAGAAAAGTAACTCGTCAATTCTTTTTCTTCTGCAATACTGGTCTGACCTTCGAAGTATTTTTCTAGTAATTGTTCTATATTATTGTATTCCATAATTATGCGTTTTTGTAATGTATTCTCTAATTGTTTTTCTGGCTCTTGATAATGCAACCCGAATTGCCGTTTCATTCATCTCTAAAATTTTTGCAATTTCTTCGAACTCATATTGTTCGACGTCTCTCATTTGAATGATTAGTTTTTGTTGCTCTGGTAATTGATTAATAATTTTTTCAACCCATTTTAAACTATCAACATCTTCCATTTTTTGTTGCAAACTTGGCTCTCGATTAGTATAGTTGTCATGAACAATTTTTAGATTTGAGGCTCTCTTCGATTTCAATTGATCTAAACAAAAATTCTTTGTCATGGTCATTGCAAAAGCCTCAACGCTATTATATGTTGCTAAACTTTCATTTTTTGTCCATAAACGAACTAGAACTTCTTGTGTTGCATCTTCAGCCTCTTCTGTGCTTACCAATAATCTTTTTGCTAACCGAAATAATTTATCCTTGAAAGGATTTATTATTTTTATAAATTCATTTTGATTCATATTAAATCGGTTAGTTATAGTCAAGACGAGACCAAATTCTTTTTGTTACAAGTATATTAAAAATTATTTTACTACTTTTATATTTTTAATTTATAAATCATGAAAAATCGTTTTTTAGGTTTCGTTTTTATATCCGTTAATCTATTATTTATTAGTAGTTGTTCTACTTATGATGAAACTAAATCAGATAATGCAGTTCAAAACTTTGTCTGGAAAGGACTCAATTCCTATTATTTATATCAAGATAATGTTCCAAACCTAAATGATATAAAAAATCAAAGTTTTGGTGATTTGAATTCATATACTTCGCAGTTTACACCAGAATCTTTATTTTCTAGTCTTTTATATAATAGATCTACGGTTGATAAATATAGTGTACTATTTTCGAATTATACTCAACTTGAACAAGCACTTACTGGATCAACAGATACCAATGGGCTAAAAATTGGAATCAGCCTAAAGAATGGAAGTACTAACGAAGTGTTTGGTTGGGTGAAATACATTTTGCCAAATACTGATGCTTCTACAAAACCTATTTTGCGAGGCACAATTTTTAGTGGTATAAATGGAACTTCTCTAACTATTAATAATTACAGATCATTACTAGCCAATACGACTTATACTTTGAATCTAGCAGATTATAATAATGGGACTATTACACCAAATGGAACAAATATAACTTTAACAAAATCTGCTTACAGCGAAAACCCTGTTTTTTACACCAACACATACAATGTAAATGCAAAAAAAGTAGGTTATTTGGTTTATAATGGATTTTTTACAAGTTATGAGAGCGATTTGAATACTGCTTTTGGAACATTAAAAAACCAAAATATTACTGATTTAGTCCTTGATTTGAGGTACAATTCTGGCGGATCAATAGCAACTGCGACCCGTTTAGCAAGTATGATAACTGGACAATTTACAAATCAGGTTTTTTCGATTCAACAGTGGAATAGAAAAATTCAGCCACAAATTGACCCTCGAAATTCCAATGAATATTTTACTAATAGAATTGGAAACGGAAACCAGATAAATAGTTTAAACTTAAATAAAGTATATATTCTAACAACTAATTCAACTGCTTCTGCTAGCGAATTACTAATAAATTGCCTCAAACCTTACGTCAATGTAATTCAAATTGGATCAACAACTACTGGTAAAAATGTGGGTTCAATAACTATGTATGATTCTCCAAATTTCAGTAAACAAGGAATAAATCCTAATCACAAGTATGCTATGCAACCCATTGTAGTGAGAACTGCTGATAAAA
>JANPDC010000116.1:0-2923 GCA_031431275.1 Bacteroidota bacterium | reverse complement strand
AGTAGAAAAGGCTGGGGATTATCACTGTTAACGAGGTCATTGCCTCTGCGGTTACTGAGAACCTTACTCCAGCCTTTTGTTCTTTCTGGTTTATATTAAAAATTTTATCTAAATTTACAAAATGCAAGCTTAAGGCGGTTTAGCGCAATTGGGGTTTTAGGCGAACTTTAAAGTTGGTTTTGTACTTGGAAGTTGGTTTTTAAATCGATACATTTGGCTAAACAAATCCCCAACTGACGCCAAGCCACGAGACGTTGTGCGTCATTTTGCTAAAACAGAAAAACAAAAGAAATATGATAAAATTAAAACTTATTTTACTAGTCATTTTATTATTCAATTTGAATTCATTTGCTTGTTTAAATGGAGAATCAAGACAACTAAAGAGTGGAAACTATCTTTATATGGATCACGACAATAGACTTCCATTTGGTCATAATTTTTTTGAAGGTCAATTTGAAGAAATGAAATTTGAATTAGATAGTATTTATAAAAAAACTAAAGATATTGCATACTTATCAGATAAAGGTTTGATTTTGATTCTGCAAAAAAAATATAATGAAGCATTAGAATTATATCTAAATATTGAAAAAATAAATCCTAATAGATATTCAACAGCATCAAATATCGGTACAATTTATGAATTAATTGGAGAAAATAAAAAAGCATTAGAATGGATAAATAAATCTATAAAAATAAATTCGAAATCTCATAATGAATCTGAATGGTTACACTCTAAAATATTAGAAGCAAAAATAAATGGTAAAGAATTTTATACATCAGAATTTATATTAGGTATAAATTTTGGAAATCAAGAAATGCCAATTAGTAAAATCAGTAAAGCAGAATTAGATAAGTTGTATAATTCAATTTATTACCAATTAAATGAAAGAATTTCATTTATTAAACCAAAAGATAAAATTATTGCTATTCTTTTATTTGAACTTGGAAATTTATCAATGTTAGATAATCAGTTTAAAGATGCAAAAGAACTTTTTGTAAAATCCAAAGAATATGGATTACAAAGTGATTTGTTAAATAAAAGGCTGAACTATGTAAAAGATAAACAAAATATTGAAAACAAAAAATCTGAAATATATGGTCCAATAAATAAAGTTAAAAAAGAAAAAGTTGAGAAAATAGATTTTACAAAAACTATAATATTAATTATCGGAATAATATCAATTATTTCAACTTTGGTAATTATCATAAAACGTAGAAATAAATAAAAAAACGAACGCACAACAGCGGTTTGGCGCAATTACTTAGTCTGTACGCTCTTTCAGGCTCGGGTGGGGTTTTCGGCAATTCGCCGCGGCGAATCGTTTTGTGCTTGGAAGTTCGGTCTTAAATCGATATATTTGGTTTATAAAATAACCAACTGATGTTAAGCAACAAGAAGTTTACTGGCTATTTTATTAGAAAATTAAATAATAAATATGAAAAAATTATTCTTTATAAAATTAATATTAATTTTATTTTTAGTGACTTGTGGATTCATCAAAAAAGAAAACTTAAAATCTATTGATAAAATTGACCCTTGTGTCGATGGAAAAGATACAATAATCAACATAAAGTTTGAAAAAGATACATACACAAAAGATTTTTTTGAAATGCTTAAATTCATTGAAAGTAAAGGAGAGTTTAAGAGATTTGATAAGAAAAATAAAATTAATAGTTCAACTGGAAACTCAATTAGATTAACAAAATTGTTGTGTCAAGAAAAATATTCTAAATCACCAAAAGAAATTTATATTCTTGAGAATGTTTATTCTACAACATATCTGTTAACCTCAAAAAAATCAATTAAAAATAACCCTAAATTTTTTCCGAAATTTGATATAACACAATATAATTTTAAAACAGAAGCAGAAAAAGAAGTTGCTTTAAAAAAAATAAAAGAAATTGGTTGGGGAGATCCATTTCATAAATGGAATGATTATTTTATCATAAATAGTAAAACAAGAATAATTATTTTACAATCATATGTGACTATGTTTGGGGAAATAAAAAATGAATATGGAAAAATGATTCAAGAAGAATGGATAAATAAAAACAGTCTAAAACAAAGAACTGAACTGAAAACCAAATAAAAATTGATTTATTTCACTATTTTTAATTTAAGAAGAAAACAATCGGTCTAATAACTATATATTTGACTCAACTATTTCAAAACTGTTGCTAATTTGCTAATGTTGGCAAGTATTTTAAATCGAGATTACGTAAATGAATAAATGAATAAATGAATAAATAAATTAATAATTGAAATATAGAAAATGAATAATGAATTAATTGTTGAGAAAACATGGTGGAAAAGAAATTGGAAATGGTTTTTACCAACATCCTTGTTGTTTTTTTTAATCATATTTGGAATAATTTTAAGTTCTAGTATCAAAGGAAGTGTTACAGATATTGCTCAAGTTTATTCGGATAATTCACTTTATGAAAAAGCTATTGAAAAAGCAAAAACTAATGAAAGAGTTATTGAACTCATAGGCGAAATAGAACCAATAGATCAATTAGCAATTTTGGAAGGAAATGCAATTTATTCAAATAATAATAATTCAGTCGAATTGTCAATAAGAATAAAAGGCAATAAAGGAAAAGGGAAAATGGATATTTCCGCTGATAAAAATGGAAAAGAATGGAAATATAAAAAAATAAATATAAGGATTAAAGAACCGAAAGAAACCATACAAATTTTAAAAGACACGATTGAAAAAAATTAATATTACAAAATTAAATCGATTTTGAAACCCTGAAACAAAATTATCTTTGGTAAAAAAGAGTACTAAAAACTAAATAAAAATTGATTTATTTTCACTATTTTTGATTTAAAAAAAAACAAATTAGTCTTAAATCAATACATTTAGTTAACCAAATCCCCAACTGACGCCAAGCCACGAGACTTAGTCAGACAGTTGAC
>JANPDC010000115.1:0-3703 GCA_031431275.1 Bacteroidota bacterium | reverse complement strand
AATAACAACGATAAATTTCAAAAAAAAGTAAACAAACTATCCAGTAACAAAAAGTGACAACAACTATTTAACCAATTAAAAACCAATCATAATGAAAAAAACTATTCTAAAAGTTTTCTTGCTCACGGGCATGATGACCTTTGCCCAAGACCGATATTTAAGCGAAGTCTTTCCGAATGTAACGACTACAAATGATATTGCCTTCAGTACAAACATACCAACCATAAAGACCACCAACCTTTTTGGAAATAGAATTGCTAACGAAGAGAGTTATGGTCAAGTGTCAACTACTCTAAAAATGAACATTTATCAACCAACAGGCGATACAAATTTAAAAAGACCTGTTATAATTTTTGCTTTTGGTGGTGGTTTTGTAAACGGAAGCAAAACAGAAGCAAGTATGGTCAAACTTTGCCAATCATTTGCAAAAAGAGGTTTTGTAACCGCAAGTATCGATTATCGATTGGGAATGAATATCAATGATGAAGAATTATCAAAAAGAGCCGTTTACAGAGGAATTCAAGACGGTAGATCGGCAGTGCGCTTTTTCAGAAAAAATGCAGCAACATACAAAGTAGATGGAAATAAAATTTTCATTTCAGGACATAGCGCAGGTGGTTTCCTAGCATTACATAACGTTTTTTTAGATAAAGACAGCGAAAGACCAGCCTCAACCAGATTATTTATGAACACCAGACCAGATCTTGGCGGATTAGATGCAGTAGGAGATAACAAAACCTATCCAAACGGAACATTAGTTAGTGGTAAAGCAAACGGAGCCGTGGCACTTGCTGGAGCACTTGGAAATATTACATACATTGAAAATTCATCAGATGTTCCCGCAGCATTTTTTCATAGTTCAAACGACAACACCGTTCCATACAATTCAGGTGAGCCTTTTTCGACCTTGAGTTGGTTACCAGGATTTAATTTGCCAGTAGTATATGGAGGTAATGCTTTGACAAACCGTGCCAATGCCGTTGGTGCACCAAAAGAATTTAATTCCTACACCAATCGTGGACACAATGTTCACTATGATGGAAGCAACCTCTACAGCGATATTGCTCCAAAAATAGGTCAGTTTTTATTTTCTAGATTTTTGGCGCCAGGAACACTGCGAATTGACGGAAATACAACTATTTGTGCTACTTGCGCACCAGAAACCTATGTGCTAAATGAAAACTCCACAAAAACAGATTGGTTAGTGAACGGTGGAAGAATTATAGATTCAAAAAATAATACCATTACGATTCAGTGGAACGAAGACGATACACAAAAAAGTATCGTAGCAAATCCCTACAGCAGTCAATTAGCCAAAGGCGAGGCTATAAACCTTGCTATTGTTAGAAACAATGCGCCAACAATCACCAAAGATTTGAACGCATTGACCTCTTATAAAAACATCAATCTAAATGACTATTTCAATGATATTGAGGGAACACCCATTACATATCGTGTGTTTACTAACAGCAAAAACGAGTTGCTAAATGACGAAAACAATAATAATATTTTATCGTTAACAAGTCTAAACGAAGAAGTAATTGTAGAGGCAAAAGATGCCAATAATTGTAAAACAGTTCAAAAAATTAGTCCAAAAAGTATCTCAACCAATGATTTTGTTTTGGTATCACCAAATCCGTTTAGTTCAGAACTTTCAATAAAGTTAGATTATGATTTCAAGAGTGAAACCACTTTAGAAATTTTAGATTTAAATGGAAGAATTATGGTAACAAAAAACATTTCGACTTCAAATTTAGAAGCAATCAATATAAATGAAATTAAAAACTCAGGAATTTATATTCTAAAAGTTAAAAATAATGAATTAGAGTTTGAGCAAAAAATCATCAAAAAATAATCTACAAATAATTAACATGTGAGGCTGCCTAATTTTAGGTAGCCTTTTTTTTGAAATTCCTAAAAAAAAGAGGACGAATTTTCATAACCCCTATCTACCATTTTTAAATTATTCTTAATTAGTTTTTGATACTCTAAAATATTAAATAGGTAAATTGTTTATGTCTTCTGTTTGTGTTGTAAAACGTTTCTATATATTCAAAACCTTAAAAGATACAAATAATCAATCCGGAAAAATCTTACCTGGATTCAAAATATTATTTGGGTCAAAAATAGATTTAATGCCTTTCATCAAACCAATTTGAGTTGGGTTAAAAGCAATATCCATATAATTTTTTTGAACATAACCAATACCATGTTCGCCAGACAAAGTTCCTTTTAGCGAAACGGTCAATGCAAAAATTTCGCGAATTCCTTTAGTAACTTCCGTATTCCAGTTTTCATCCGTCATGTCCCCTTTAATAATGTTTACATGTAGATTTCCATCGCCAGCATGACCATAGCAAACCGAATTAAAACCATATTTAGCACCAATCTCCTTGATACCTTTCAGCAATTTTGGCAATTCATATCTAGGAACAACCGTGTCTTCTTCTTTATACACCGAATTTGCTTTAACAGCCTCGGCCACCGAGCGACGCATTTTCCACAAAGCATTTTTTTGATCCTCAGTATCTGCAAACAGCACTTCGTCAATGTCAAATTGTTCCACAACAGTCATGATTTTCTCGGCTTCTTGAAACAAAATTTCAGGATAATTTCCGTCCACTTCCACGAGCAAATGCGCCTGAACTTCATCTTTTACAACCACTGAAATATTGGGATTGAATTTCAAAGTCCAATCAATCGCATCACGCTCCATAAACTCCAAAGCACTAGGCACAATTCCCGCTCTAAAAATCGCAGAAACCGCTTCGCAGGCTTGCTCCGCTTTGTAAAACGGCACCAACATCAACACATTATTAGAGTTTTTAGGCAACAATTTCATCACAATTTTTGTGATAATTCCCAGCGTTCCTTCGCTACCCACCATCAATTGAGTCAAATTATACCCCGTAGTATTTTTCAAAGTATTAGCACCCGTCCAAATAATTTCGCCATTAGCCAAAACCACTTCCAGATTCAAAACATAATCCTTTGTAACACCATATTTCACAGCACGAGCACCACCAGCATTTTCGGCAACGTTGCCACCAATCCAGCAACTACCTTGACTACTAGGATCTGGTGGATAAAAAAGTCCCTTTTCTGCAACGGCTTCTCTCAAAACTTGAGTAATCACCGCTGGTTCTACAATTACTTGTAGGTTTTGTTCATCGATATTCAAAATTTTATTCAACCTTTCGGTCGATAAACCTATACCTTTGTGCACACACAACGCGCCACCACTCAAGCCCGTGCGACCACCAATCGCCGTAACCGGTATTTTGTGTTCGTTGGCAAGTTTCAAAATTTCAGAAATTTCGCTGGCAGAAACTGGTTTCACCACCACAGATGGCGGAAAAACATAATCCTCAGTCTCATCATGACCATAATGATTTCGGGTTTCTTGATCTGTAAAAAGATAATTCTGACCAACAATTTTTGTAAGTTCTTGAAGTATTTCAGGAGTTAAAGACATGATAATAAATTAAGAAAGTAAAAGTAAAAAATAAAGCCTAGAAAACAAATTAAAACTAAATTACTAACTGAAGTGGTTTAAACTTATTTTAATTTGCTGCAAAATAGCCTTTTTGCCCCAAATTTCAACTTTTTAGAACTCCGTAACGATGCTATGCAGTTATAAAAACTTAAAATTTGAAATAAAAATTCTTATTTTTTGCTTAAATCAAATAAGTTTAAACCACTT